>NZ_BMOF01000040.1 GCF_014646935.1 Calditerricola satsumensis
GACAGTTTTGTGAAGGTGAAAGTGCACCGAATACAAGGGATTCGGACAACGAAAAAAGCTCCATGCACAAGGAGGGACGGCCATGGCGCTCCCCCACGACGTTTCCCTGCCCGACGCGTTGCACGGCCCCCGCGTGCGGCTGCGCCCGCTTGGCCAGGACGACGCGGCGGCGCTGTGGGAGGCGATCAACGAATCGCGGGATCACCTCGCCCCCTGGCTGCCCTGGGTGCGGCACGTGCAGGCCCTCGCCGACGCCCAGGCCCATATCGCCCGCGCCCGCACGCGCTGGCGGCGGGGGACCGATCTGGCCATGGGCATCTTCGCGCGGGACGAGGGCCACCTGCTCGGCGGCTGCACCCTTTATCCGCACACCTGGGCGCTGCGCGTCTTCGAGATCGGCTACTGGCTCCGGCGCACGGCGAGGGGGCACGGGTATGCCGCCGAAACGGTACAGGTGCTGACCCGCTTCGCCTTCGAGGAACTGAAGGCCAACCGCGTCGAAATCCGCGTCGACCCGCGCAACGCGAAAAGCCGCGCCGTCGCCGAGCGCATCGGCTTTGTCTATGAGGGCACGCTGCGCCGCTGCGCCCCTGGCGCCGACGGGAAACCCGCCGACCGAATGGTCTATGCGCTGATCGCCGACGACGACCAGCGGCCGGATTGGGCGAACGACGGGGAAAACAAAATAGGGACGGCCACAAAGCCGTCCGCCAGATCCGGTGATCTCCCTTCCCCATTGTGACCCACCCGGGCAACACATCCCCTTCAACCGTCAGGCCTCTGCTGTCACCACGGCGTACCCCACACCGGGATGCAGGGGCTTCTTTTCCACCAGCGAAAGCTCCGCCACCCGTGACAGAAACAGGTGGTCGCGCTCGAGATGGCTTTCGGCGTATTGAAAGGCCTTTTCCTCGCTCGCCGCGGCCACGACGACCGTCACCAGCCGGCCGTCGCGCAAGCGCGCTTCCAGCCGGTACAGATGCAAACCCGCTTCCGTCACCCTTTTCCCACCCTTTTCCCGAAATCGCAAGCCGAGCAAGGCGGCACGCAGTCAGCCGCCCGCATGCCGCCCCGCCGTTTACCGCTACCGACTGGACGCACCGCTGACCGTCTCGGCCAACGCTTCGTCGAGCTTGGCCTGGAACGCGTCGACGCCGACGCGGCGCACGAACGCGTGGAAGTCTTCTCCCTCCTGCCGCTCGTCGCGGTAGAAGCGAATCAGCGCTTCCAGGACATACGGCACGTGTTCGGCCAGCACGCGCCCCTTGAGCCGCGTGTTGAATGTCGCCCCGGGACCCAGCCTGCCCCCGATGGCGATGTCGTAGGCCTCCTTCATCCCTTCCGGCGTCTTCACCAGCGCACCCTGCAGGCCGATGTCGGCGATCTGCTGCTGGCCGCAGGAATTGGGACACCCGTTGATGTGGAGGCGAATCGGCGTGTCGAGCGGGATGCGCGCGTCCAGGTACTCGACAATCTTGCGCATCCGCTCCTTTGTCTCCGTGAGGGCCAGGTTGCAGAACTCGATGCCCGTGCAGGAGACGGCGTGGCCGGAGAAGGGTTTCGGGAATGGGGTGATGCGCTGAAGGAGCGGCTCGGCAAGAAGTGCCTCCACCTTCTCTTCCGGTACATGCGTAATCAGAATGTTCTGCGTGTTGCACGTGCGCAGCGAGCCGTTGCCGTACTTGTCGGCCAGGTCGGCCAGTTCTTCGAGCTCGTCGGCGTTCATGCGGCCGAGCGGCACGGACAGGCCAACGTAGTACAAGCCCTCCTGCTTTTGCCGGTGCACGCCGGTGAAATACCCCGCGTTCCATCCGACGATCTTGTCTTCACCGCGGCCGGGAAACTTCCCGATGTATCCCTCGAGGACTTCTTGGAACTTCTCGACGCCCCAGTCGGCAACGAGGAACTTCAAGCGGGCGCGGTGGCGCTTTTCGCGGTAACCGTAGTCGCGGAAGATGCGGGTCACGCCGACGGCCACCTTGACCACCTCTTCCGGCCGCACGAACATGTCGAGCTGCTGGGCCATGTGCGGCTTGGAGGACAGGCCGCCGCCCACCCAGACGTGAAAGCCGACCACTTCCTGCCCGTCGATCACCTTCGTCGCCGGGGTGAAGGCGAGGTCGTTGATCTCGGCGTGGGCCGCATTGTAAATGTTCGCTGAAATCGAAATCTTGTACTTCCGCGGGAGGTTCGAAAATTCGCGGTTCAACCACAGCGCTTTTTGCACGGCTTCGACGATGGGCCGCGTGTCGATCAGCTCGTTGGGATCGATGCCGGCCAGCGGATTGCCGACGATGTTGCGCGGGCAATCGCCACACGCCTCATAGGTGAACAAGCCCACGTCGGCCAAGCGCTTGAAAATGTCGGGAAAGTTTTCGATGCGCACCCAGTGCAACTGAAAGCACTGCCGCGTCGTCACGTCGACCAGGCTGCGCCCGTATTCGCGGCTGATGCGGGCCACCTCGCGCGCCTGCCGGCTATTGAGTACGCCCGACGGCACGCGGATGCGCACCATGAAATAGCCCTCCTCCTTGGGCCGCTGCGCGTACACCCCCGCCCACTTCAAAAGTTGCAGGTCGTCCTCGGTCAGCGCTTCGTACCCCGCTTGGGCGAGCCGCTCGATGTCGTCGAGAATGTCGAGGCCGTCGCGGTTCAGCTTGAGCAGCTCCACCTTGTTCAGCTTGGACGGATCCTCCGCCCACTTCCACGGGTACTTGAATGCCATGGTCAACCCTCCCCGGGAAAAATCAACGCGCCCTTCTCCCCTCGACAGAAGAGAAAAGGGCGCGCTTTTCTCTCCTTATCTTCAAAGGCGCCGCCGCCGCGCGCGCCTTTTCTGGAATTGGCACCGTGCCCGCAGCGCACGGAACGCGGGCCGGTTGCCGAGGGTTCATTGGGCCAGTCCCTCCCCCTCTCTCGATAAGGGGATGCGTTCGCGTGTCGATGATGCGGTTTTCGATGGCGCGTTACCCCTATCATACTCCCTAAAATCTGATCGGTCAACTCTTTTTTATGAATCGCGCGAACTACCCGACAACCCACCAATAGAGGAGGAGGGAAACCATGGACAGCAAAAACGACACCCCGTACAAAACGGCCAACGTTTGCACCTGCGTCAGGCCGTGCGCCAGCAGGCGATGATGGACGTGCAGACGGTCGGCCTGATAGATGGGCCGCCCCTCCCGCAAGCGGCGCAAGATCACCTGCGCGCTGTCAAACAGCGGCACGCCGAAGACCAGCAGCGTGGCCGCCAGCGAGAGAGATGTGACGGTTTTCAGCGTCCCATCCAGCGCCACCACGGCCAAAACGTACCCCAAAAACGCCGAACCGGTGTCGCCCATAAAGATGGTCGCCGGGGGGAAATTGAACCGCAGAAACGCCAGGCACGCGCCCACCAGGGCGGCCGTCAGCACAGGCGTCGTCGTCTGCCCCTTCAACAAGGCGATCACCGTTAAGCTGGCCGCGGCAATGGCCGTGACGCCGGCAGCCAACCCGTCTACGCCGTCGAGGAAATTGATGATGTTGATGAGGGCCACCACCCACAACACCGTGGCCAACAGCGAAAGCCACAGGGGAAAGAGGACCATCCCGCCGTCGACGACGTCGCGCACGCCGTAGACGCGTACGCCGGCCAGAAAGGGCACGAGGGCCGCCGCCACCTGCGCAACCAGCTTGGGCATCGGGGAAAGCTCACGCCGCCGTGCTTTGTACCCATCGTCCACCAGCCCGATCAGGACGAGCAAAAGCCCGCCGCCCACCAGCACGGGCGCAAGATGCGGCGGACCGAACACCACGGCGACCGTCCCGACCGCCAAATACAGCGCCCACCCCCCGCTCAGGGGAATCGGTCCGCGATGCCGCTTCCGACCGTCGGGCCGATCCACCCACCCCAGCGAGAGGGCCAACCGGCGAACGGGCGGCACGAATACGGAGACGAGAAAAAAAGCGGACAAAAAGGACAACGCGATCTTCACCCGGATCCACCGCCCCTTTTCCACACGCCCTCACGGCCTAGTATGCCCGCCCGGTGCGGCAGGATCTCACCCGCGGCATCGGGGGGCAGAAAAAAATTCTGTCTTTCGTTTTTTTTCTTCTCCCGTATAGTAAGAATTGAACAAATGGTGAACGGGAAGCGGTTGCGTGGAGGTGAAAGCCCCTTCACCGGAACCCGCCCCCAAGCATAAAGCATATTTTACGTGAAAGGAGTGTCCCTTATGTCGCGCCTCAAGCGTGGCATCCTGTCCATCCTCATCTGGACCGTCATCGCCATCCTCGGCGCGGCGGGACTGGCCACGATCGCGCTGCATCGCGGCGAGACGATCAGCGCGGCCTGGCTCTTGACGGCGGCCATCGGGACCTATTTGGTGGCCTACCGGTTTTACAGCCGCTTTATCGCCACAAAAATCATGCAATTGGACGACAATCGGGCTACGCCCGCCGAAGTGATCAACGACGGAAAGGACTTCGTGCCGACAAACAAGTGGGTCGTCTACGGCCATCACTTTGCGGCCATTGCCGGCGCGGGTCCGCTCGTCGGGCCGATTCTCGCCGCGCAGATGGGCTACCTGCCCGGCACGCTGTGGATCATCGTTGGCGCCGTGCTCGGCGGCTGCGTCCAGGACTTCATCATCCTCTTTGCCTCCATGCGCCGCAACGGGAAGAGTTTGGGCCAGATCGCCAAAGAGGAGATCGGACCGTTTGTCGGCCTCCTTGCCATGATCGGCATCTTGTCCATCATGATCATCCTCATCGCGGTCCTCGCCCTCGTGGTGGTCAAGGCCCTGGCGCACAGCCCGTGGGGCACCTTCACCATCGCCATGACCATTCCGATCGCCCTCTTGATGGGCGTCTACATGCGCTACCTGCGGCCGGGGAAAGTGCTGGAGGGGTCGCTGCTCGGCTTGGTGCTGCTCCTCCTCTCGCTCGTCGCCGGCCGCTACGTGGCCCAGCATCCGACGCTGTCCGAGGTGTTCACGCTGAGCGGCGAGGCGATCGCCCTGTGGATGATCGCGTACGGGTTTGTCGCCTCGGTGCTGCCGGTGTGGCTCTTGCTCGCGCCGCGCGACTACCTGTCAAGCTTCCTGAAGATCGGCACGATCTTCGTGCTGGCCGGGGCCATCTTCCTCGTCATGCCGGAGATCCAAATGCCGGCCATCACCCCCTTTGTCGACGGCACCGGGCCGGTCTTTTCCGGGAACCTGTTCCCCTTCCTGTTCATCACCATCGCCTGCGGCGCCATCTCGGGTTTCCATTCGCTGGTGTCGTCCGGGACAACGCCAAAGCTCATCGCCAAGGAATCCCATGCGCGCCTGGTCGGCTACGGCGGCATGCTGATGGAGTCCTTCGTCGCGATCATGGCCATGATCGCCGCCACGCTCCTGACGCCGGGGATCTACTTCGGCATCAACAGCCCGGCGGCGGTGATCGGCACCGACGTGGTGAAGGCGGCGGAGACGATCAGCTCGTGGGGCTTCACCGTGACGCCGGAAGACTTCCAGCGCCTGTCGGAGCAAATTGAGGAAGAGACGGTCCTCTCGCGCACCGGCGGCGCGCCGACGCTGGCCATCGGGATGGCGTACATCCTCTCCCGCGTCTTCGGCGGCGATACGCTGATGGCCTTCTGGTACCACTTCGCCATCCTGTTCGAGGCGGTGTTCATCCTCACCACCATCGACGCCGGGACGCGCATCGGCCGCTTCATGATCCAGGACCTCCTGGGCAACATCTGGCCGAAAATGCGGCGCACCGACTGGCTGCCAGCCAACCTCATCGCCAGCGCCCTGATCTGCGCGGCATGGGGGTACTTCCTGTACCAAGGGGTAACCGACCCGCTGGGCGGCATCAACACCCTGTGGCCGCTCTTCGGCATCGCTAACCAGATGCTCGCCGCCATCGCCCTCGTGGTGGGGACGACCATCCTCATCAAGATGGGCAAGACCCGTTACGCGTGGGTGACGCTGGTGCCGCTGGCCTGGCTATCGGTGGTCACCCTGACCGCCGGATTCCAGAAGCTGTTACACAGCTCGCCGAAAATCGGCTTTCTCGCCCACGCCAACATGATCAAGGAGAGCCTGGCGGCCGGGCAGCTGCCGGCGCCGGCCAAGACGGTGGAGGAAGCCCACAAGATGCTGATGAACGACTACATCGACGCGGCCGTAACCGCCGTGTTCATTGCCATCGTCATCGCCTTGCTCCTTGCCGCCATCCGCTTGTGGGTGAACATCTGGACGGGCAAGACCAAGCCCGAACTGCACGAAGCCCCGTATGTCAAGTCGCGCGGCGATCTGTCCAAAGCCGTCCCTGAAGCCAAGGGCGTGGTCGCCTGACACCCTCCGGCTTCGAAAACACGGAAAGGGGGGTTGGAGGATGACCGAACGCGTCCGCCACACCCTGCGCCGCCTTCAAAAGAACATCAAGACCATCTTCGGCATGCCGGACTACGAACGCTACCTGGCCCACTGGGAGCAGCATCACAAACACGAGGGCGGACGGCCAATGACGGAGGCGGAATACTACCGGTATTACCTTTCCCAGCGCTACGAAAAGGGCGGCGTGACGCGCTGCTGCTAGCGCATCGGCCAAATGAGCGGCCACACGACGAGGCTCGGCGAAACATCAACGGCACCGGTCTTGCCGATTGGCGAGACCGGTGCCGTTGTTTATGGAGCGGCGCAAGAAAGCCCGCCTCCAGTCCCCATCTCCGAAGGCGGGCCTTCTCGTGGCGCCCGGTGAACGCGGCGCCGTTTTGCTGTTCGGTTAGCGTTGCGCCACCTCTTCGAACACGCGCTGCACCTCCGCCGACGGCTCGCGCGTCAGCTTGCTCACCACCACCACAGACAACAGGCTCAGGAAGAAGGCCGGCAGGAGCTCGTAGACATAGCTCGTCACGGCGGGAATGTGGTGCAGGACAATGGCCGCAAACATCCCGACCAGCATGCCGGCCAGCGCGCCCTCGCGGGTCATCCGCTTCCAGTACAGGGACAGGAGGATCACCGGTCCGAGGCTCGCGCCCAGCCCGCCCCACGCGTAGGCGACCAAGCTGAACACGGACTGGTTTTCGCTGTGGGCAAGCACCAGGGCGATCCCTGCGATCAGCAACACGCCGATGCGGCCCACCCACAAAAGCTCCTTCTCCGTCGCGCTGCGGCGGAAGAACGTCTTGTAAAAGTCCTCGGCGAGGGCGCTCGACGACACGAGCAGAAACGAGTCGACCGAGCTCATGATCGCGGCCATGATCGCGGCGACGAGGAAGCCGGCGACCCACGGGTCAAAAAGCAGATAGGACAGCTTGATGAAAACGGTTTCCGGGTCGATTTTCGGGGCGTCGCCCAACACGTCGCCTTTGTAGACGGCCAGGCCGGCCATGCCGACAAAGACGGCCGCGTACATCGTCACCAGCACCCACACCATGGCGATGACCGTCGACTTGCGCAACATGTCCGGTTGCCGGATGGCCATGAACTTGGTCACCACGTGCGGCAGTCCTGGATAGGCCAGCCCCCACGCCATGAGGGAGATGATGCCGACGAGGGCCATGCCGACGCCGTCCGTCGCCTGGAATGCAACCAGGTTTTCCGGCTTCAACTCGCCAACCGTCTGCACCATCGCGTCAAAGCCCCCGATGGAACGGATGGCGGCGATCGGAACGATGACCAGCGCAAAAAACATCAGCATCCCCTGGAAAAAGTCCGTCCAGGCGACGGCCAAAAATCCGCCGAGGAAGGTGTAGGCGATGATGATCAGCGCGGCGACGTACAGGCCGGTGGTGTAGTCAAACCCGAAGGCCTGGTTCATGAGCTTGCCGCCGGCCACAAACCCAGACGCGGTGTACAGCAGGAAGAACACAACGATGACCAAAGCCGAAAAGACCCGCAATACACGCCAGTTGTCGCCGAAGCGTGCCTCCAGGTAGTCGGGAATGGTAAGGGCATTCAATTTTTCGGTATACACGCGCAACCGTTTGGCGACAAACTTCCAATTCACGAAGGTTCCGACAGCCAGGCCGATGACCAGCCAAATTGAACCAAATCCGGAAGCGACAGCGAAGCCGGGCAGCCCCATGAGCAGCCACGCGCTCATGTCGCTCGCCTGCGCGGCCAACGCGGTCAACCAGCTCCCCAACCGGCGACCGCCCAGAACGTAGTCGGACAGCGACTCGTTGCGGCGGTACATCCACAAGCCGATCAGGAGCATGAACATGAGGTACAGCGAGAACGTGAACACGGCCGGATCACTGAGCAAGCGGGTGAGCTCCATTATCCGTTCCGCCCCTCCTGAATGTAATGCAGAATGGATAACGCGATCAACGTCACGAAGGGGAAAATGAGCCAGAACCATGTCGCCAACGAGATCGAGTGCGTCATGCTCTACCACACCTCCTCATCCCGGGGTGCTGATCTAGAACAATAGTAGCACACCGCGCGGGGCAAAACGGGGCCCAGTTTATCCTTTGCGCAGCTTGTCCAGCCAGGAGGCAGGCGGCTCGTTCAACCAGTCGGCACGAAACGCGGCGCAACCGGTCGCGATGCGCAGAACGCGATCGCGCTCCGGAACAGCGGGACCGGCCTGCTGCTCCATCCGCTGCTCCCACTCCCACAGCACCTCCTGGGGGGAGAGGCTTTCCACCGCATCCAGTTCCTCCCGTACCGCATCGCGGTTTGGCCCCCACGCCAATGCCAGGCGCACAAGGGCCTCTTCTTGCGGTTCGAGGAGGCCGACCACCCCCTCCAAGCGAAAGGCGGCCACGCCGAAGCGGCCCTCCAGCACGGTCAGGTCGCCGTCACGCGTAACGGACACATTCGGCGGGACGGAAACCGCCTCCGCCGTCAGCACAAAGGGAACCTCCGCCTCGGAGCGGTTGACGATGGTCATGTCGCGCAGAAAGAGCGGCCGCGCAAAGGGCAGGTAATCCGTCGCGTCAATCTCCACCTCGCCGATACAGGCCACGGTACGCAGCACGCCGCTCTGTCCGACATACGCCTGGGCGACCGGTTCGGGCACGCGCCCGCCGGCGACCAGTCGCAGGCAGGCTCCCTCAGGGTGTTGCGCCCGATCAAACACCCTCATCCCTGACGGGTCGATCGCGGCCAGGTACGCCACCTCCAAATCAGGCATCACAACGGCCAGCGCGCGGCCGTTTCCGACAACGCCATACCGCATGGGGAACCCTCCTCGCCAAACGAATGTCGTCACCTCACCCGCTCGCCCACCATACTAGCAAATCGAGCACCGACGAACAAACGGGATCCCCGCAGGGATCTCCACGGACGGACCGCGCGGCGTGGACGCGCGGCTGAACCGGTGGCGCAGGCCTTCGGCTCCGCCAGGCCGCCACGTTCCGGCACTTGTCGACCCGCATAAAAAAAGGGCCCGCACGGACCCTATTCCTGCTCCGCGCGGACCGAAATCCGAACGGTCACGTTCCCCCCGGCATTCCGAATGTCGCGTTCAACTGCGCGTTTCCGACGCTTTCAGACGCCAGCCCCAACCGCCGGGAAACGGCACAAGCAAACGCCGCAGCGTCATGCCGCGGCGTCTGCGCATCGCTGCTTCGCTTGTCCGTCTCACAGCACTTCCGACACCACTTTGGCCTGCGTGAACAGGAGCAGGTAGTCCGGACCGCCGGCCTTGGAGTCGGTGCCGGACATGTTGAACCCGCCGAAGGGGTGCACGCCGACGAGGGCACCCGTGCACTTGCGGTTGAAGTACAGGTTGCCGACGTGGAACTCCTCCCGCGCCTTCTCCAGGTTGAACCGGTTGCGAGAATAGACGGAGCCGGTCAGGCCGTACTCGGTGTTGTTGGCGATCTCCAGGGCGTGGTCGAAGTCCTTCGCCTTGGTGAAGGCCACCACCGGCCCGAAGATTTCCTCCTGCATGATCCGCGCCCGCGGGTCGACATCGGCGAAGATGGTCGGCTGGATGAAGTAGCCGTTCCCTTCCCCTTTGCCGCCGCCGACAACAAGGCGGCCTTCGGACTTGCCAATTTCAATGTAGGAGAGGATCTTGTTGTAGGCCTTCTCGTCGATGACCGGACCGGTAAAGACGTCGGGGTTGCGCACGTCGCCCACCTTGAGGGCTTTCGTCTTCTCCGCCACCAGCTCGAGCACCTGGTCGTACACGTCTTCCAGGACGATCGCCCGCGAGCAGGCCGAGCACTTCTGGCCAGAAAAGCCGAAGGCGGATACGACGATGCCCTGGGCGGCCAGCTCCAGGTCGGCGCTGGAGTCGACGATGATCGCGTCTTTGCCGCCCATCTCGGCGATGACGCGCTTGAGCCACAGCTGACCCGGCTGGCGCTTCGCCGCCCGCTCGTAGATGCGCAGGCCGACCTCCTTCGACCCGGTGAAGGAGATGAAGCGGATCTTCGGATGGTCGACGAGGTAGTCGCCGATCTCGCCGCCGGAACCGGGCACGTAGTTGACGACACCCGCCGGCAGGCCCGCCTCTTCGAGGATTTCCATGAACTTGGCCGCGATGACCGGCGTCGTGCTGGCCGGCTTCAGGACGACGGTGTTCCCCGTCACGATGGCCGAGGTCGTCATGCCGACCATGATCGCCAGCGGGAAGTTCCACGGCGGAATAATCGCCCCGACGCCGAGGGGAATGTAGTACATTTCGTTGTCTTCTGTCGGAATGCGCACGAGCGGCTGGCGCTCGGCCAGCTTGATCATCTGCCGGCCGTAGTACTCCATGAAGTCGATGGCCTCGGCCGTGTCGGCGTCGGCCTCGGCCCAGCTCTTCCCTGCCTCGTACACCATCCACGCCGAAAACTCATGCTTGCGCCGGCGCAGGATGGCCGCCGCCTTGAACAGGTAGCGGGCGCGCGCTTCGGGCGGGACGCGCCTCCACGTTTCAAAGGCCTTGAGCGCCGCCTGGATCGCCTTTTCGGCCAGCGCCGTGTCGGCCTGCGACACGATCCCGACCACCTGATCGATGTTCGACGGGTTGATCGACTGGGCTTTGCGATCAGTCTTGATCCGCTCGCCGCCGATGATCAGGTCGTACTCGCGGCCCAGCTCCGCCTCCACCTTGCGCAGGGCCTCTTCAAACGCCCGGCGGTTCTCCTCCTTTGAAAAATCGGTATAGGGCTCGTTCTTGAAATCGACGACCATGCGGCTCACTCCCGTTTTCCAATGATGGCGTTTTCAACCCACCCGTATTGTAATACAAGGGAAACCGATCCTTCAAACGCCAGCCTTCCTTCCGTTCGCGCTCGCGCAAATCCGCCGCGGCGGCCATCGGCGCTAGTAGCGGAACACATGCAAATACGGCTCGCCGTCGACCGGACGTTCGTACAGCGCAAGGGGCTGGTTGACCGTTTCCACGGTGATCGTCACGTGGACATCCGCGTCGACCAAGTCGCTCAGGCGATTGGCCATAAACTGGATGGTTTGGATGGCCTCCGCGCGGGAATCGTATTCGGCCACCGCCCGAATGCGCAGCTCGAGCAATTGCTCTCCCTCAAAACGGGCCAGGCCGGTCACCGCGACATACCCGCGGAAAAACTCCTGAATGGTCCGCTGGTAATCGGCGAAACGCCGGTTGAGCAACAGAAACGGGCCTTCCAAACGCTCCGCGCTGGGCAGGAGGACAAACCGCTCGTGGACCTCACGCCACTGCGCAATGGCCGTCTTCCCCGCGTCGGCCGTGCCAACGGCAACAAACCGGCCGGGCAGATAGGGAATTTGCGTCTCTTTCCGGTAGATGGCAAAAATGAGCGGCACGTCCCGCACACCCTTCTCGCGCAGGCGCTCGGCCACGGCCGCGGCGAAGCGTTTCCCTTCGCGACGCAGCGCGTCATCGGTCAGCTCCAGGGTGACCGGTTGATCATCGGGGCCCTTCACCGTCGGCGTCGGATTGAGGGTAAGCCCGATCACCATGCCCACCAGCCGGGCCTCACGGTCAACCACCTGGTAATAATCATGCTCCAAAATGTGAACCAGAAGGCGCGGCTCCGTCTCTTCCGGCGGATTTAAGCCGTGCGGATGTCTGGGACTTTTCCGGCTGAGCCACTCCCGCGCTTCTTCGCGCGTGATGAGTTGGCCCTCACGGAAATAGGTGTTGTCCGGCGAAAAGGTTTGCTGGGCGATCTCGATGAGCCCCATCTCCAGGCGGCTGATGTCCAGATCGTCCAGGGCGTCGCCCTGCATCAGCATCCCCCGGGTCTGGCTCGGGTAGTAGGGCAGCAACCCCGGAAAGAAGCGGTTGGTCGTCTCCAACGCCGGTGAAATGTACGCCTTTTCGGGCTGCAGGTTCCCCTTCGGTCGCAAGTCCAACGGCGCACAGCCGCTTGCGAGCAGCGCGCATGCGCCAACCAGCAGGGCGATGCGGAGGGACATTCGGCGCATCGCTCGTTCGTCTCCTTTTCCCGTAAACCGTTGTCGCGCAAAAGCGGCCCTACGCGCGGTCATCCGAACCGAGCAGGGCCAAAAACGCCGCCTCGTCGATCACCGGAACGCCCAGCTCGCGCGCCTTGGCCAGCTTGGAACCGGCGTTTTCCCCGGCGATGACGAGGTCGGTCTTCTTGCTGACGCTGGAGGCCACCTTGCCGCCCAAAGCCTCGATGCGCTCCTGGGCCTCCTTGCGCGTCATCGACGCCAGGGTGCCGGTAAGGACCACGGTCTTCCCGGCGAAGGGCGACGCCGCCTGCGCCGCGGGCGACGGCCCCTTGTACACCGTGTTGACGCCGGCCGCCTTCAGCCGGTCGATCACCGTCCGCACTTCCGGTCGCGCAAAATAGGTCACCACGCTGTCGGCCATCTTCGGCCCGATCTCCGGCACCGTCAGGAGCTCGTCGAAAGTGGCGGCCATCAGCCGGTCAAGGGTGCCAAAGTGCTGGGCCAGCGACTTGGCCGCTTTGGCCCCGATGAAGCGAATGCCCAAGCCGTAGACCAGGCGTTCGAGGGAATTGGCCTTGCTCCGCTCGATGGCGGCGAGCAGGTTGTCGGCGGACTTTGGCCCCATCCGCTCGAGGCGGAGAAGCTCGTCGCGGTCGAGGAAATACAGGTCGGCCACGTTGCGCACCAGGCCGTGGTCAAAGAGCTGCTGACACACCCGCTCGCCGAGGCCCTCGATGTTCATCGCGTCGCGGGAGGCGAAGTGGATCAGCCCCTCGACGATCTGGGCCGGGCAGCTCGGGTTGACACAGCGCAGGGCGACCTCCCCTTCGAAGCGCACCAGCGCGCTGCCGCACGCCGGGCAGTGCGTCGGCATGGAAAAGGGCCGCTCGCTTCCCGTGCGCCGTTCGGCGAGCACGGCGACCACTTCAGGAATGATGTCGCCCGCCTTGCGCACGACAACATGGTCGCCGAGCCGGATGCCCTTTTCGCGGATGATGTCCTCGTTGTGCAGGGAGGCGCGCTTCACCGTCGTGCCGGCCAGCTGCACCGGGCGCAGGATGGCCGTCGGCGTGACGACGCCGGTGCGGCCGACGCTCACCTCGATGTCCTCCAGGACCGTCACCGCCTCTTCGGCCGGGAACTTGTACGCGATGGCCCAGCGCGGGCTCTTGGCCGTGGCGCCGAGGCGCTCCTGCTGGTCGAAGCGGTCGACCTTGATGACGAGGCCGTCGATGACGTAGGGGAGATCGTGGCGCCGCGCGGCCCATTCCGCGCAGTGGGCAATCACCTCGTCGATGGTGGCGAAGCGCCGCCGCTCGGGGTTCACCTTAAAGCCCAGCTCCTCGAGGAGGGTGAGGGCCTCCCAGTGGGTGGCCACCGCCTCCCCTTCGATCTGGGCGAGCCCGTACACGAACAGATCCAGCGTCCGCTCCGCCGCCACCCTGGGATCGAGCTGGCGCAGGCTGCCCGCCGCGGCGTTGCGCGGGTTGGCAAAGAGCGGCTCGCCGCGCGCCTCCCGTTCGCGGTTGAGCCGTTCGAAGGCCGCCTTGGGCATGAACGCCTCCCCGCGCACCTCCAGGGTGAGCGGGCGGCGCAGGCGAAGGGGCAGCGAGCGGATCGTCTTCAGGTTCTGCGTGATGTTCTCCCCCGTCATCCCGTCGCCGCGCGTCGCCCCGCGCACGAAAAGGCCGTCCTCGTAGCGCAGCGTGACGGCCAGCCCGTCGATCTTGGGTTCCACGACGTACTGCACCGCCTCGCCGCCGAGGAGGCTGCGCACCCGCCGGTCGAACTCGCGCAGGTCGCCCTCGTCGAAGGCGTTGTCGAGGCTCAGCATGGGAACGGCATGGGTCACCTTCTCGAAGGCGTCGAGGGGGGCGCCGCCGACGCGCTGGCTGGGGGAATCGGGGGTGACGAGGTCGGGAAAGGCCGCCTCCAGCTCGATCAGCTCGCGCATCAGGGCGTCGTATTCGGCGTCGCTGATCTTGGGATCGTCCTTGACGTAGTACCAGTAGTTGTGCTCCTCGATCTGCCGGCGCAGCGCCTCGATCCGCCGGGCCGCTTCCTCACGGTTCATTCCCGCGCCTCCTTTCCGTCAAACGGACCCCGGTCCTTCCACCTTCTCAATGGGAGCATAGGCGGCCAAGAGCTTCTTCACCCCGGTGGGCGCCGGGAAGGCCACGTCGATCTCCGCTTCGCTGCCGCTGCCCTTCACCTTCACCACGGTGCCGATGCCCCACTTGGCGTGGCGCACCTTGTCCCCCGGCTGGAAGGCCGTCTCCCTGGGCGTGGGCGCGCTCCGCCGCGCAGCGCCCACGGCCACAAGCGTCCGCCGCCACCACGGGGACGACCGTTCGGTAGCCGGGCCGGCCTCCGGACCGCCCACGCGCTGGAGTTCCGCCTCGGGAATCTCGTCCAGGAAGCGCGACGGCACGCCCGCGCGCGTGTCGCCAAACAGCGTTCGCCACCGCGCCGAGGTGAGGTGGAGCTCCTCCATCGCCCGGGTGATGCCGACGTAGGCCAGGCGCCGCTCCTCCTCCAGCGCTTCATCGTCGGCCAGGGCGCGGCTGTGCGGGAAGATGCCCTCTTCCATGCCGACCAGAAAGACGACGGGAAACTCCAATCCCTTGGCGCTGTGCAGGGTCATGAGCGTGACGGCGTCGGCCGGTCCTTCCTCGTCGAGGCGGTCGACGTCGGAGATGAGGGCCAGCTCGGTGAGGAAGGCAACGAGGGACTTGTCCTCGCTCGACGCCTCAAAGGCCTTCGTCACGGTGAGGAACTCGTCGATGTTCTCCAGCCGACCCAGGGCCTCCGGTGTGCCTTCCTGCTTGAGGGCCTCGCGGTAGCCGGTGCGGTCGAGAAGTTCCTCCGTGATCTCCGTCACCGACAGGTACTCGGCCATGGCCGCCAGGTTTTCGATCAACTGGACGAAGTCGGCCAGGCGGGCGGCCGTCTTGCCGCTTGCGCCCGCCTCCTCGGCCCGCTGCATGGCGCGGAAGAGGGAAAGGCCCTGCTCCGCGGCGTAGGCGGCCAGCTTCTCCAGCGTGGCCGCGCCGATGCCCCGCTTGGGCACGTTGACGATGCGCTGCAGGCTGATGTCGTCGTCGGGATTGGCCACGAGGCGCAGGTAGGCGATGAGGTCCTTGATCTCCTTGCGCTCGTAGAACTTGATGCCGCCCACGACGCGGTAGGGGATGCCGGCCTTCATCAGCGCCTCCTCCAGGGCCCGCGACTGGGCGTTGGTCCGGTACAGGACGGCGAAGTCGGACAGCTTGCGCCCCTTGGCCTGCCCGTCGCGAATGCGATCGACGACATACAGGGCCTCGTCCCGCTCATCATCGGCTTCGTAGTAGCGAATCGGCTCGCCCTCGGGATTGGCCGTCCACAGCGTCTTCGGCTTGCGCAACGTGTTGTGGGCGATCACCGCGTTGGCCGCGCGGAGGATGCGCTTGGTCGACCGGTAGTTCTGCTCCAACTTGATCACCGTGGCGTCGGGGAAGTCGGCCTCGAAGTCGAGGATGTTGCGGATGTCCGCCCCGCGCCAGCTGTAGATCGACTGGTCGCTGTCGCCCACCACGCACAGGTTGCGGTGCCGGTCGGCCAGCATGCGCACCAGGAGGTATTGGGCGCGGTTGGTGTCCTGGTACTCGTCGACGTGGATGTAGCGGAATTTGTTCTGGTAGTGCCCGAGCAAGTCGGGATGCTCCTCAAAGAGGCGCACGGTGACGAGGAGCAAATCGTCAAAGTCGAGGGCGTTGTTGCGCTTCAGCTTCTCCTGGTACAGGGAATACAATTCGGCAACGACCTGGTCATAGGGGGTTTGCGCCGCCTTGGCGAAGCGCTCCGGGTCTTTGAGCTCGTTCTTGGCGTGGGAGATGGCCGCCAGCACGGCGCGCGGGTCGTAGCGCTTGGCGTCCAGGTTCTTTTCTTTGAGGCACTCCTTGAGCACCGCGAGCTGGTCGGACGGGTCCAGGATGGAAAAGTGGGCCGTATACCCCACCCGCTCGATGTCGCGGCGCAGGATGCGCACGCACATGGCGTGGAAGGTCATGATCCAGCAGTCCTTCGCCGCCGGGCCGACGAGGCGGGCGATGCGTTCCTGCATCTCCCGCGCCGCCTTGTTCGTGAAGGTGATGGCCAAAAGGTTCCACGGCGGGACCCCTTTCACCCCCAGCAAGTAGGCCACGCGGTGGGTGAGCACCCGCGTTTTGCCCGACCCGGCACCGGCCAGGATGAGCACCGGGCCCTCGGTGGTCACAACCGCCGCGCGCTGCTGGTCGTTGAGGCCGGCCAAGAGCCGGTCGACCTCGCCAATCTGTACCGTCACATCGATCACCTGCCCGCCCGTTTCGGTATCGCCTGTTGCCGCTCAACCCGTCCGCCGCGCCGGCGCAAGCGTTGGGGGCGCTTGAGCTCCCGTCGCCCTCGCTTCACGCGTCCGCGGCGTTGACGGGCGTTTCCTTGACCGCCGCCACCGTCGCCAGCGCCCCCCTGAGGTTCGTGTACACGGCGTTGCCCACGACCACCGTATCGGCCACGCGGGCCATTTCCCGCGCCACCTCGGGGTCGTCCACGCCGCCGCCGTAAAAGAGGCGCGCGCGCTCCAGGGCACGGCGCACCCGCCGCACCAGGGCGACATCGCCGCGCGTTCCGCTGTATTCGAGGTACACCACCGGCAGCGACAAGAGCCGTTCGGCCAGCGTGGCGTAGGCAGCCGCCATCTCCGCATCCAGGGCGGTGTCGCTTTGCGTCAGGCGCGCCACCTTCGCCTCCGGATTGAGCACGATGTACCCCTCCACAACCAGCTCGTCCCACCGAATGAGGCGACCCAAGCGGCGAATCGCCTCCACGTGTGGGCGCAACAGCCAATCGGGATCCCGCGCGTTGAGCACGAGGGGCACGAGGTAGCCGTCAAAGCCGGGCGCCACCGCCTCTAGCGACGAGATTTCCTGCACGCACGGAACGGCATAGCGCCGCACGCGTGCGAGCAGCTCCACAGTATTGTCGAAGGTGACCCCGTCGGTCCCGCCGATGACAATGGCGTCGGTGCCCGACTCGCACACCGCTTCAAGGGCGGCGTCAGACAGGGGCTTGTTCGGGTCCAGCTTGAACACGTGGCGCCACGCGCCCACGTCCATGATGCGTTCCTCCTTTTGCGCTACGGTTATTCTACCATCCCGCGCCGATTTCGCAACGACGAGACGCCGTCCCATCCCACAAAAAAGCGGGCCCGCGCCAAGCGGACCCGCACCACCCCGAAACGGGCGTTACGGTTTCGTCGCTGCCGGACGGCTTTCCCGACCAAACGCGGCCACCACCAGCGCGCCCAGCACCATCACGGCGAAGAACGCGCCGAAAATCCACGCAAACCCCATACCCGCGCTGATGGCCAACCCGACCAGATAGGGGGCAAGAATGCTGCCCACACGGCCAAACCCGGCCGCCCAGCCCGTTCCCGTGGCGCGAATGCGCACCGGGTACTGCTCGGACGTGAACGCGTAGATGGCGCCCCACGCGCCGAGGTTGAAGAAGGACAGCGCCAGCCCAAAGGCGATCAGCATCCCCAGCGATTTGGACAGCCCAAAGCCCAGGGCGGACAGCGCCGCCAAGAGAAGATAGGCCACCACCGTGGGCTTGCGGCCCCAACGCTCCACCAAGTAGGCGGCGCTGAGGTATCCCGGAATTTGCGTCAGCGTCATGATCAGCACGTATTCGAAGCTGCGCACCAGGGTGTAGCCCTTCAGCACCATCATCGAGGGCAGCCACAGGAACATGCCGTAATAGGAAAAGTTGGCCGCAAACCACAGCAGCCACAACACCGCCGTCCGTTTCCGGAATTCCACACCCCACAGCCCGCCCACCTGCCGGAGAAGCGGAGGACGCGCCGCCTGCCGCTGGAACGCCGGCGTCTCCGGCAGGCGACGGCGCAAATAGACGGCGTACAGCGCCGGCAGGGCCCCAATCAAGAAGCCGGCCTGCCACCCGTACGCGGGAATGATGAAATACGAGACGAAGGCGGCCACCAACATGCCGACGGCCCAGAAGCTGTTCAGGTACACCACCGCGCGGCCGCGCGAGGACTCCGGTGCCGACTCCAGCACGTAGGTGGTGGCCACGGGCAATTCGCCGCCCAGGCCCATGCCGGCCAGAAAGCGCAGCGCGAGCAAGACGGCAACGGTCCCGGCAAAGGCGCTGGCCCCCGTGGCCAAGCTGTACAGGATAAGCGTCCCGACGAAGAGCCGCTGGCGGCCAAAGCGGTCGGCCAACAGCCCGGCCAGCGCCGCCCCAATGGCCATGCCAATAAAGTTGACGCTGCCGAGCATCCCGGTGACGCTGGGCGCCAGATGCCAGTCCTTGGCCAGCGCGGCGAAGATAAACGCCAACATGCCCACTTCCATGGCGTCAAAGAGCAAGCCGACCCCGCACAAGCCCAAAAGACGCCAGGAAAGCGCGCGGGGCTCACGCGTGCTGCGAACCCCCATTCTTCCCTCACCTTCCCCCGGTTCACTTGCCCCCTTTGGACGCGCATCGTCCCGAAGGGCGCAGTTCACCCTATGCACAACCGCCCGTGTCCGTTCCGGCCCACCCACGCCCCTGGGCACAAAAAAAATCGGCCGTACACGGCCAGCGCTCAGGATTTGCCGAGAACCGCTTTGCCCAGGGAATAGATCCCCGCCGCCTGCGCACCCAGCTCAATGCCCCGCACAAGGGCCTCCTTCACCGCCGTCGGCCCCACAAACACCCACGCATTCAACGCATTGAAGACGGCGGCCAAGCCGAGAACCAGCAGGGGAACGATGTACTGCTTCACCACCGGCGGCGGCAAGACCCGTTCCAGGGCGCTGCGGATCAGGCCCACCAGCACCATGACGACGCCAATCACGGTGATTTCACTGATCATCCCGCGCTCCCCCAAGGATGCGATACAGCACGACGGCCAACTCCTCGCGCGTCACCGGTTGTTTGGGGCGAAACGTCCCATCGGGTAACCCCGTCATCCACCCTTTGGCCTTCACCCACTCGACGGCTTCGCGCGCCCATTCCGCGACCTCTCCGCGGGCTCCGCCGACGAGGAAGGTGGCGCCGGCGACGGGTTTTGCCCTGTACCCGGCGGTTGGGCTTCGCGGCGCGCCAACCCGAGAGCCTGGGCGATGCCCGCCGCGATGGCCTGGGCGAGGTCTTTTCGAAAGGCCTCTTCACGCAAGAGGGCATTTTCCCTAGGATGGTCGAGAAACAGGTTTTCCAGGAGCACCGCCGGCATCTTCGTTTTGCGCAGGACGGCGAAATTGGCCTCCTTCTGCCCGCGGTCGCGGATGCCGTACGACGCCAAAAATGCCATCACGCGGCGATGCAGGACCTCCCGGATGGCGCGTGTCCGCTCCGGCGCGGCAGGATGAACATACGATTCGAACCCCTGGCCGCCACCGGCGTTGCAGTGAAGGGAGACAAACAGATCCGCATCCGCTTCGTTGGCCCTTCGCGCCCGCTCGTCAAGGGAGACCCATTCGTCCGTCTCGCGGGTAAGGAGAACGTCCACCTCGTAGCCGCCCAGCGCGCGCCGCACGTGCTGCGCCAGATGCAAGACCACCTCCTTTTCCTGCAGCCCCAAGCCCACCGCTCCCGGATCTTTTCCGCCATGGCCCGGATCAATCACCACGCGCCGTTTTCCCTTGTCCATTCTCCCCTCTCCTTATGTGGTGAGGCATCTTCTTCAAAGCCTATGCGCGGCCTGAGGCGTTCTGAAGGGTTATAAGCCGATTTCCGGAAAAAGAAACCGCCTAGACCACACGATGGCCTAGGCGATCGGTTTACGCTCCGCCTTCATCATGGGAAGAGGCGGGCAACGCCTTTCCCGACGACGAACGCCCCTTCGCTTCCTTGGCCTCCTCCAGCCGCGAAAGCACCAGCTCGTAGCCGTCGTTTCCGTAGTTGAGGCAGCGCTTGACGCGCGAAATCGTCGCCGTGCTGGCGCCCGTCTCCATCTCGATCTGGCTGTACGTGCATCCCTTGCGCAGCATGCGGGCCACTTCCAGCCGCTGCGCCAGGGAGTAAATCTCGTTCACCGTGCACAAATCGTCAAAAAACCGGTAGCACTCCTCCACGGTCCGCAGGGTCAGGATGGCCTCGAACAATTGGTCCACTTCGCGGCTCTTCAGCTTTTCCAGGGGCATGTTCGGTTCACTCCTTCCCCCGGTTCCCGCACGTTTCGCCTGCAGAACATCACCGCACGAAAATCCCGTACGAGGTTAGTTTACTCGTAACGGACGCTGGCTGTCAAACCCGGAGCATCTGGCACGATGTTCACCCACGTGTTGCCGGGGTACAGGGGAATCTCCGCCCCGTCCTCCCCGTACACGCGCAACACGCCGTCGACCCGCTTCCACGTGGCGGCTTGCATCACCCCGCGCTGAAACACGTAGGCGCGGCCCGGTCCCGCAAGGTCAATCTCCCGCCGCCCGGCGGCGTCCAGCACGCGGTGTTTGGCTTCAAGGACGATCACGTTCACCGCCGCAAGCTGCTCGCCGGTGGTGCGGTCGCGGTGCGGCTTGCCTTGCGTGAAGCGCTTGTACACCTGGCGAGCGGCGTCGTACTCGTATCCGCAGCGGTACGTCGCCATGTAGCGGATCTCCACCTTCCGCGCCGGCACCCCGACCGGATCCTGGCGCGGATCGTCCACAAAGGGCAGGCGCGGCAGCTTGCCAACGTCGGGGTACCCTTTGTCGGCCATGGCCCGGCGAATGCGCGTCAGATCGGTGTACAGGTTGTGCGGCGCTTTGCGCGACGCATCCCGCCAGAAATAGCGGGGATTGTGGATTTCGTCGAGATGGGCATATCCGCCCTCGCGCAACTGCGCCAAGGCATCGGGGCTGCCCCCGGCGTGCACCATGACGGCGTCAAAACCGGCCCCCAGCTCGATGTAATACGGCCGAATGCTCCGCACCGGCCCGATCACGTCGGGCGCCTGGCTGTGGTAGATGGCGGCGAAGCGGGTGATGTCCCCTTCGGCCAACACCTCGTAGACGATATCCGCCTTGTCAAGGCCCGACTGGGGGCGAGCCTTGGGCGCGTTGTTCACCATCGCCATGACCGCACGGTGGCTGGCGGGGACGGTCACCACCTGCCCCGTGAGCGGCGCCACGACCGTCGGCTCCCCTTCCGTTGCCGTTTCCGTTTCGCCGGGCGCCTGCGGCGGCGGTTCCGGCACCGTTCTCACCTCGTTGCGGCACCCCCCGGCCATAAAGGCCAGGGCGAGCACCAGCGCGAAAACCATCCCCTTGCGCATGCGGTATCCTCTTCTCCCCCGGATAAGTTTGTTCTTTAAACTTTCTCTTCGCGCTGCGGGCATGCAATTCCTGCCCTATTCTTCCAGACTGACCTGCAACACGCGGTTTACCCGGGAAATGCGCTGGAGGATCGCCTCCCAGTTCAATCCTGTTTTTAAGAAATTGTTTACAAAATTATGAAAAACCCCATAACGGGGGACGACACCTTACGAAACAAAATCAAAATGCGCGGCAAAAAAGCGTTCCGCTCCGGGGGAAAGGAGCTTGTGCAGTTCCTGAAAGAGAAGGTGGGCCCGCTGGCCAATCCAATTCGGCGGGAGCAATTCCTCCGGCAAATTGGGATCGACAAACAGAAACTTGCGGTATTCGTGCACGAGTAACGTCCGTTCGACAAAGCACTCGCGGTCCGAAAGATCACCGTGGGCGAGGCGCTGGCGAAGGGTCTCAAAGCGAACGGAATACGTCTTCAGAAACGCTTCGTACCATGCCTCCACGGAAGCCATGTTCCACGCTTTCTGCACGATCTGCTGGTATGTCTGCGGCCCGTCATATCGCGCGGTAAACACGTCCACGTAGGGCTGGATGTCGTACTGTTGGATGAGCGCCATCACTTGCGCGTAAACGTTGCGCGGGCTGATCCACGTGGTGTGCGACAGGGGGCCAAACCCGCGCCACTGCAATTCTTTGCGAAATTGGTCCCGCAGGTGGCGCTGGTCTTCCGGAATGCTGTACACGACAACGCGCCACATGCCGTCCCACGGTTCGGGAACACGATGGTAGACGCGGCTGGTTCCCTCCTCCAATCGCTGCCGCCCTTTTTCGGTCAACCTGTAATAACTCTTCTGCCCGACCTTGCGCGAATTGAGCCACCCCTGTTGCACCATGCGGGATATGGCCACGCGAGTCGCGCCCTCGGTAAATCCGAACGGTTCCATATACTTAATAATGCTGCCAATCCAAACGGCGACGTCTGCGTAGCGCAGGAAATCCCCAAATAGCGTGAAGAGCAAGGATCTTGGGCGCATGCCAACCCCCTAGGAAAGGTCTCGGCACCGGCTACACCCGGTGCGCGTGTCATCATCTTTCTGCGCCTTTGGCCGTACCGATGAAGCCATCCGGTCGGATCACCAGCCGAAACCTTCAGAATTGATCTGTTCGTAAGTTTACCACAGCTTTACCGTGCCCGCTACAACATGCTGCCCGTTGATGAACAGGAGATGCCGGTAGATCTTCCTCACGCGAGGCGTTCGACGAGGGTGGCAATGCCCTGGCCGACGCCGATGCACATCGTCGCCAGGCCATAGCGCCCGCCGCGGCGGCGCAGCTCGTACACCAGCGTGCCGAGGATGCGCGCGCCGCTGGCCCCGAGGGGATGGCCGATGGCGATGGCGCCGCCGTTGACGTTCACCTTGGCGGGATCCAGGCCCAGCTCGCGGATGCACGCCAGCGCCTGGGCGGCAAAGGCCTCGTTCAGCTCCACCAGGTCGAGATCGTCAAGGGTAAGACCGGCGCGCGCCAGCAGCTTGCGCGTGGCGTAGATCGGCCCCAGCCCCATGTAGCTCGGGTCAACGCCGGCCACGGCGAAGGTGACAATCCGCGCCAACGGCGTAAAGCCGAGGGATTCGGCCGTCTTCCGTTCCATGATCAGGAGCGACGCCGCCCCGTCGTTGATCCCCGACGAGTTGCCGGCCGTCACCGTCCCGCCCGGGCGGAAGGCGGGCTTCAGCTGGGCCAGCTTCTCCAGCGTCGTGTCCGGGCGCAGGTGCTCGTCCCTGGCGAAGAGGCGCGTCTCGCCGCGGCCGGCGGGCACCTCCACGGGAACGATTTCGTCGGCGAACTTGCCCTCCTCCCACGCCCGGGCCGCCCGCCGCTGGCTTTCGAGGGCGAAGGCGTCCTGCTCCTCGCGGGTGACGCCGAAGCGCTCGGCGACGTTCTCCGCCGTCTCGCCCATGCTGTAGGGCGGGTACTTTTCCGCCAGGCGGGGGTTGACGAAGCGCCAGCCAATCGTCGTATCCACCAGCTCGCGGTTGCCGCGGGGCAGCTCCTCCTCGGGCTTCAGCATGACGAGGGGCGCCCGCGACATGCTCTCCACCCCGCCGGCGATGAAGATGTCGCCGCACCCGGCGCGGATGGCCGCCGCCGCCTGGTTGACCGCCTCCAGCCCCGAGCCGCACAGGCGGTTCACCGTCACGCCGCCCACCTCTTCGGGCAGCCCGGCCAGCAGCACGG
>NZ_BMOF01000041.1 GCF_014646935.1 Calditerricola satsumensis
AGTTTTGTGAAGGTGAAAGTGCACCGAATACAAGGGATTCGGACAACGAAAAAGGCTCATAATCATTTTAAATTACGCGTTCCCGGCTGCGAAACGCGCCCTCTTCTATCTTGGTCTCCCGCTCCCCACGTTATGCGCAAGGCGCGCGACGGTTAGGCGCCCGTTCCCCACACGCGGGCGAAAGTCGCTTCGTCAAAGCCGACGGTCACCCGCTCGCCATCGGTCACAATCGGGCGCTTGATCAGTTTCCCGTCCGACGCGAGGAGCTCCAGCATTTCCTCGTCCGTCATCGACGGCAATTTCTCTTTGAGGCCCAGCTCCCGGTACCGTTGGCCGCTGGTGTTGAAAAACTTGCGAACGGGCAGGCCGCTCTTTTCGATCAGCGCGCGAAGGGTTTCCTTGTCCGGCGGGTCGGTCACCAAGTTGACCGCTTCATAGGCGATCCCGCGGGCGTCAAGCCACTGTTTGGCTTTCCGGCACGTTCCGCACTGCGGGTACCCATAGAACGTGATGGGCATCTCGCCACCTCCCTCTCTTTTATTTTGCACACGGCAGGCAAAATCCTCTTTGGATGTCGGAAAAAAGATGAAAAAACGGAAAGGCCGAAACCTTTCCGTCTCTGCCTTCCCGTAAAGTCCTGTCACGCGTCCTTGTAGCCGATGGTGCCCAGGTAGTCGGCTTCGTCGACGGGGTTCACGCGCCACGTCTGCTGAATGGGATCAAATTTGCCGAAGGCCTGCCCGGTCTCTTCGTCAAGGGTTCCGGTCAAACGCCCTTCGATGAGGATTTCCGGCTGCGGTTTGCGCGGTTTGTCCGGCATCGCACGACGCCTCCTTTCTCCCCTTAGGAGTCCCCGCTTTCCGCCGGCGTTATGCGCGGAAACGGCGCCGGACCAGCCCGTACGCTTCCGCCATCTCGGCAAGCGGCAACGCGCTACGCCCGCCCGCGCCTCAGGCTTCCCAGGCCACGCGCACTTTGTAGCCGGTGTGCTTCTTGACGTGAAAGACGCCATGGGCAAACAAGAGATACTGTCCCTTGATGCCGACCAACCGCCCGCTGATCGCCGGCGATTTGTCAAGGGAGAAGGCCTTGAGCTGGCCAACCGTATCCACAAGCGGATAGGAAATTTCTCTAACCTCCTCGTCGCTTAACCAGTACGGGCGAAACGCCTCCGGCAGGCGGGCGCGAATCGCCTCGCGCACGGCCAGGAGATCGACATCCGCCCCCTCGCCCGCCAGCATTTTGCGCCAGTTCGTTTTGTCCGGAAGGTGCCGGCTCAACTGAAGCTCCAGCTCGCCGGCCAGGCGGCGGTTGGGCACTTCGGCGATGGGAATGGCCCGCACCGCGCCTTGGTCCACCCAGCGCCGCCGGGCGTTTTCCTTGCGGGTGATGCCCACTTTCACCCCGCTGGAGACGGCGAGGTAGACGTAGTGGGGCACGAAGCAATGGCAGCGGGCAAAGTCGGCGTCGCGGCAGGTTCCTTGTTCGTAATGGCATAAGTGGGGCTTTACGATGCACAGGTCGTTTTCGGCCAGCCTGGTGAAGCAGGGGTAGCAGTAGCCGTTGTTGTACGTTTTTTTGACCTTCCGCCCGCAGTGACGGCACGCGATTTCGCGCAAAAAAACAAGCGAGAGGTTCTTGCCCAACAGCGGGTTGAGGGGAACCGTCTCGCTGCCCACGCATAGGTTGTAGAAAACGGGATTCGTGCCGTCATGATCGAGCGGAGCCAGGTGGCCAACCAGCTCCACCGCGCTCCCCCCTTCGCGTTCGCCGCGCCTCACAGGACCTTTTTCAAGAAGGCCTGCGTCCGCTCGTGTTGCGGGCGGACAAAGATGTCTTCCGGCTTACCCTCTTCCACGATCACACCCTGGTCCATGAAGATGACCCGGTCGCTCACTTCCCGGGCAAAGCCCATCTCGTGGGTGACGACCACCATGGTCATCCCTTCCCGGGCCAGGTCCTTCATGACGTTCAGCACTTCGCCGACCAGCTCCGGATCGAGGGCCGACGTCGGCTCGTCAAACAGCATCACTTTGGGATTCATCGCCAAGGCTCGGGCAATGGCCACCCGCTGCATTTGGCCGCCCGACAGGTTGTCGGGATAAACGTGGGCCTTGTCGCGCAAGCCCACTTTGTCGAGCAATTCCAGCGCCCGCGCCTCGGCCTCTTTGGGGTCCATTTTGCGCACCTTGATCGGGGCCAGGGTGATGTTCTCGAGAACGGTCATGTGCGGGAACAGGTTGAAGCGCTGAAAGACCATCCCGACTTCCGCCCGCACCTTGTTGATGTCCGTCTGCGGGTCGGTGATGTCCACACCGTCGATGATCACCTTCCCCGCCGTCACCTCTTCCAATCCATTGAGGCAGCGAAGGAACGTGCTCTTGCCCGATCCCGACGGCCCGATGACGCACACCACCTCTTGCTCCTGAATGGTACAGGTAATGCCCTTCAGCACGTGCAAATCGCCAAATCGCTTGTGCAAATCGATGACCTGAATCATTCCGCTCATGTCGTGTCCTCCCTTCAAACGCCCGCCTGGTGCCCACGCACCGCCCGCGCCAACGCACGCGCGGCCGCCTCCGGATCGGAAGCGCTTCCAATTGCCGACACCACGGCCACCCCGTCGGCACCCGCAGCGATGACGGCGGCGGCGTTTTCCGGCGCAATCCCGCCGATGCCGACGAGGGGCAAATCTGTGCGGCTGCGCACGTAGGCGACAAGCTCCGTCCCCACCGGATCCCCGGCATCGGCTTTCGAAGTCGTGGCGTACACCGGTCCCACGCCAAGGTAGTCGGGTTCCTCGCGAAGCGCAACATCCAGTTCCTCCGGCGTGCTGACGGACATGCCGACAATGCGCCCGGGACCGAGCAGCTTCCGCGCCTCCGACGGCGGCAGGTCCTCCTGTCCGACATGCACGCCATCCGCGTCGAGCAGCAGGGCCAAATCGACGCGGTCGTTGACGATGAAGGGGACGCCGAATTGACGACACCGCTCGCGCAAGGCCCGCCCCAGCGCCACGGTCTCGCGCAGGGAAAGCGGCGAATCCTTTTCGCGAAACTGGACCATCGTCACGCCCCCGCGCAAGGCCGCTGCGACCACCTCCAGAAGCGGCCGTCCTTTGCAGTGGGCGCTGCCGATCACCAGGTATACGGATAGGGCTGCGCGCAAGGCGCGCTTGTCCACCGTGTTCACCCGCCTCTCGCTGCACGTCGTGTCACTCTAACATTACCACGCCGGGTGAGCTGCGCTCAACAAAGGTATGCAACTTGGAAGGCACTCCCGCAACCGATAAAAAACCGCCTGCGGGTGCGCAGGCGGTGTCGGATGCGTTCTCCTCTTGTCAGCAGATTTAGTTGTTGTTCGAAGACGAGCTGCTGGAGCTGTCGCTCGAGCCGGAATCCGTGGACCCCGAGCTCGAATCGCTCGCGCTGGAATCCGTGGACTCCGAGCTCGCATCGCTCGAGCCGGAATCCGTGGAGCTGGAGGACGAGCTGGAGTCGGTCGAGCTCCCCGTGGACCCTTGATCGGTGCTCTGCTCTTGCTGCGTGCCGCTGTTGTCCGTGTTTGACGTGTCAGAACTGCAACCCACCAACGCAGCGGCCAAGACCCCCACAATCAACGCCAACTTCCACCACTTGCCGTTCATCCTCACTCCCCCTCTCGTTGAAGGTGTTGGCCTTTGTTTCTCTACCCTCTCACTCTACAGCAGGGGAAGACGAAAAGTGGGAACGAAGCGCGACAAATATGTGAAACAATTGTAAAAAAGGATGGACAAGCCAGGTTACGGCACCGCGGGCAACCACAGGCGGAAGGTGGTCCCCTGCCCCAGCTGGCTTTGCACCTCGATCCGACCGCCGTGAAGCTCCACAAGCTCCTTGACGATGGCCAGACCCAAGCCGCTCCCGCGGTTCTTCTTTGTGCGGTGGCGGTCGACTTTGAAAAAGCGTTCAAAGATCCGCGGCAAATCTTCGGCCGCGATGCCCACACCGGTATCGGCCACCTCAATGCACACGCCGCTTCCCTCCGCCCACGCGCGGAGCGTAATGCGCCCGTTTTCCGTGAACTTCACGGCATTGCTGACAAGGTTGTTCAGCATCTGTTCCACGCGCACGCTGTCCCCGTACACGGGCGGAAGCTCGTCCGGTACGTCGAGGACAATGGCCGTGCCCTTGTCCCGCGCTTCCGGTTCGAAGGTCATGGCCACAAAGGCGAGGAGCTCCTTCACGTCCACCGCCTCGCGGTTCAGGCGAATGGCATGGGTTTGCAGCTTGGCCAGATCGAGCATGTCGTCGATGAGCCGGCTCATGTGCGCCGTCTCGTGGGCCATCAGCCGGTAATATTTCTGCCGCAGCTCTTCGTCTTCCACCAGCCCGTCCTGCAAGGCTTCCAAGAAACCCTGCATGCTGGTGAGCGGGGTGCGCAGCTCGTGAGACAGGTTGGCCAACAGCTCGTCGCGCAACCGGTCGAGGCGCTTCCGCTCGCGTTCGCTGGCTTCCAGCCGCTCGGCCAGCTCGTTGAAGGTGCGCGCCAGGTCGCCCACCTCGTCATCGCGATGCACATCCAAGCGGCGGTCGTAGCGCCCCTGGCGCAACTCGGCCGCCATCCGCTCCATCTCCTTCAAGGGGCGGGCAATCGACCACGACAGGTACGAGGCGAGGAGGGTGGCCGCCACCACACCGAGGGCCAAGGCCCAGGCCATTGTCTCGCGCACGCGGCTGACCGCGTCGTTGATGCCCTTCACCGGCGCGTGAAGGACGATGCCGCCGTAGATGCGGTTGCCCTTTCCCCAGGGAACGGCCACGGAAAGCATCGGTTCGTTCAGCCCCTCAATACCGAGGGGACTGATCACCGGCTCCCCCCGCCGCACCTTCTCCACCACGCTCTTGGCCACCGACTTGCCGATAAACACCTCGTCGCGGGTGGAGGTGGCCACGATGCGCCCGTGGGTGTCAAAGAGCCAAATGCGGGCATCAAAGGTCTGATCGAGAAACACGAGAAGGTTTATGAGTTCTTCCGATACCTTGTTGGAGTCCTGGATGGCCAGATTGATGCGCTTGGCCTTCCGCACCAGCTCCATCCGTTCCGTATGGTAAATGTAATGCTGGACGAGGTAGGACATGGCCACGCCCACAACGCCCATGGCCAAGATGACGGTACCCAGAAAACTCAGCAACAGACGCCGCGCAATGCTACGTTTCCATACCGCCATCGCCGGGCACCTCAAACTTGTACCCCACGCCCCACACCGTCTGGATGCACGGGGGCTGAATCGCCTTCAGGGCCTGGCGCACCTTTTTCACGTGGGCGTCGACGGTGCGCGTGTCGCCGAAATAGTCGTACCCCCACACTTGTTCGAGCAGCTCGTCCCGCGTAAAGACCGTCCCCGGCGAGGAAGCCAGGAACAGGAGAAGGTCAAACTCCTTCGGCCGCAGCGGCACCGGCTTGCCGTCGACGAGCACCACGCGTCGCCGCCCATCGATTTCCAGGCGCGGAAAGACGAGATGGGGCCGCCCGTCGTCGGCGGCCTTCGCTTGACGGTCCATGCGCCGAAAGATGGCCTTGATCCGCGCCACCAGTTCCCGCGGGCTGAAGGGCTTCGTCACATAGTCGTCGGCGCCCAGCTCGAGGCCAAGGACGCGATCCACCTCGTCGTCTTTGGCCGTCAACATGATAATCGGCACGTCCCAGCGCTGCCGAATTTCCCGACACACTTCAAAGCCGTCTTTTCCCGGCATCATCACGTCAAGGAGGACGACATCCGGCTTCTCCCGCTCCATCAGCGCCAACACTTCCTCGCCGTTGCGGGCTTCGAGGACATGGAGGTTTTGTTTTTCGAAGTACAGGCGGATGATCTCGCAAACATTCGGGTCGTCGTCCCCAATGAGCACCTTCGTCCCTTCCACGGATGCTCCCCCCTTCACGATCCCATTGTCCTCTCCCCCCATTCTACCATGAAACCCACGGCGGCCTGTCTTCCGAAACTTACGTCTACCATATTAAACCATATTCATAACTATACGAAAAATCGTTGACGATTTTCATTTCATCGTTTACGATACTCT
Source organism: Calditerricola satsumensis (assembly GCF_014646935.1). Lineage (GTDB taxonomy): Bacteria > Bacillota > Bacilli > Calditerricolales > Calditerricolaceae > Calditerricola > Calditerricola satsumensis. The sequence goes on from NZ_BMOF01000041.1 coordinate 6,063, forward strand.
TGTATATCGATGCTATGCTGTAGGGAAAGAAGGATCCGTGCCCCATCCCCATTTCGGACAAGGAGGTTGCCCGCCCCATGCGCGACATCGAAACGGTGGAAGCGTTTGACCGCGCGATCGCCGGGCCCGATCTCGTCATCGCCGAGTTCTACGCCGATTGGTGCCCCGACTGCCAGCGCATCAAACCGTTCATGCCCGAGGTGGCCAACGCCTTTGCCGACAAGCTGACCGTTATCCGCGTCGACCGCGAAAAGCTTCCCGAGCTGTTTGCGCGCTACGACGTGTTCGGCATCCCCAGCTTCATCGCCTTTCGAAACGGCCGCGAGCTGGTTCGCTTTGTCAGCCGCGACCCGAAAACGCGAGAGGAAATCGAACAGTTCTTCCGCCGCGCCGTGCAAGTGGCGGAAGCGCTTGACACCGAATAAGGAAGCGGCGCCTCGTTCCTATAGGGCGAGGCGCCGCGCCGTTTTGTCCCCATCATTTGAAAAAGCGGATGGACATCGGGTACCGGTAGGTCTGGCCCTCATTGGCTTTCACAGCAGCAATGATGACGAACACCACTTGGATGACCAGGAGAGCCAACAGCAGGGGAAGGCCGATCAAGACAAACACAAGCAGCGCCGCAACCAGCCCATAAAGGGTGAGGGAGAGTTGAAAATTGAGCGCCTCCTTCCCCTGGTCGTCGACAAACGGCGAATCGTGCCGTTTGAGCAGCCACACCACCAGCGGGCCAAAGACGTGCCCCATGGGGACGATGTACCCCGCCAGCGCCGCCAAGTGGCAAACCGTGGCCCACATGCGGGCCTGCTTTTCGTCCATCGCCGCCATGACAACCCCTCCGTTTCCGTGTCTTGCTTCTATCCATACGCAGGTTTTCCGGAACCGGCACATCGGCTTTCTCCCCCTCACAAACCGCCGATCATAGGCCTGTTGCCTATGGCATATGGGTGAAGGGGAAAGCTTGATCGACGCGAGCGGAGGGGTCGCGCGTGAACCGAGCATGGCTGGTCATCGGGCAGATCGCCTTTACGTACATCGGTACCGTTGTGGGAGCAGGCTTTGCTTCGGGGCAAGAAATCTTGCACTTTTTCTCCCAACACGGCACCTATGGCACGCTGGGCATCGTCCTTTCCGCGGTGCTGTTCATGTGGCTCGGCGCGCGCATCATGCGCCTGGCCCACCGCCTCGGCGCGTTTTCCTATCAGGAGTTTAACACGTACCTGTTCGGTTCGACCCTCGGGCGAATCGTCAACGTGCTCATGCCGCTCATCCTGCTCGGGGTAACCTCGGTGATGCTCTCCGGAACGGGGTCCATCTTCCACGAACAGCTGGGCCTTCCGTACCAGGCGGGCATCCTCGTCACCTTGCTCCTCACCTATTTCGTGATCGCCCGCGGCATGAGCGGCATCCTGACCGTCAACTCCCTCGTCGTGCCGCTGATGTTCCTGTTCACGCTGCTCATTGGCCTCGACCTGCTGCGCAATCCGGACGCGGTCCTCTCCCCTGCCGCCCCACACGACGGCTGGCGCTGGGCGATCGCCCCGTTCACCTACGTCGCCTTTAATCTCGCCATGGCCTTGTCCGTGCTCGTTCCCCTGGGCAGCGAAATGAAGGCGGAGCGCCTGCTCACCTGGGGCGGATTTTGGGGCGGCATCGGCTTGGGGGGGATGCTCCTCGTCAGCCACTTGGCCATGGCGGCCCAGGGCGCGGCCATCTTCCAGTATGAGATTCCCATGGCCCACATCGTGCGCGAGCTGGGCCGCACCGCACAAGTCTTGTTCCTCCTCGTCGTCTACGGCGAGATCTTCACCACGCTCATCGCGAACGTCTACGGCCTGGCTCGCCAGTTTCAGCAGATGCTCAAGTGGCCGGAAAAACCCTTGATCCTCGCCATTCTGATGACGAGCTTCCTGATCAGCCAGTTCGGTTTTCACACGCTGGTGGCGTATCTGTACCCGGCCTTTGGCTATGTGGGGCTGGCCCTTCTCGTGATGGCGGCGCTCAAGCGGGGGTGACCGTTCACGATCCCGATGGCGAGGACGGCGGAGCGTCCAACAAGTGCGCCAGAAGTCCCGCATACAGCTCCACCGCCGACGGGAACTGCTGAGGGCACCGTCCGGTCACCTCCCGAATGCGGGCCAAGCGGTACAACAAGGTGTTCCGATGCACATGCAATTGGCGGGCCGCTTCGGAAACATTCAGGTGGCAACGGAAAAAAACGCGCAACGTGTGAATCCACTCGTCGCGCTCGGGACGGTTCACCAATGGCCCAACGGTACGCGCGATCAGCTCCCGCTTTTTGTCGAGGGGAAGGTCATCGACAAGGCGAAGCAGCTGCACCTCTTCCGCCCTGTAAACCCCTCCGGGTTCGCCGACGCGTTTGAGCAGCCCGGCAATGCGGCTCGCCTCGCGGTAGGCCGGAGCCACTTCGCCCGCCGGCGCCTCTGTCACCACGACGTACACGTCCCGTCCATCCCCGCAACACGCGCGGTACAGACGATCGGCAAACGAACGCAAAGCTTCCCCATTGCGCTCCCCGCGCATCACGCGCAGCACGACCACTTCGCCGGAGTGCCCGATGGTCACCTGGTCCTCCCGCTCCAGGAGGTTCCGGACGGAGGACAACCGACCCTCCACCGAAACGGGTTCGTCCACCGCGTCCAACACATAGACTGCCCGCGGAAGCCGAATGTCGATGCCATAGGTTTCATGGGTGATGCGCACCGCGTTTCCCTCCCCACCGGCACAACAGCACAGAAGCGCCCCCTTTGACGAGGACGCTTCTTGTTTACAACAGCACAAGGAAAAGCATCCAGACGGTCGCCATGGCCACAAGGCCCTGAACCAAGGTCGCTGCGGTCTGGGCACGATAGGCGGTCGTCACGCTCATGCCGCTGAATTGCGACACCACCCAGAAATAGCTGTCGTTGACGTGGGAGACGGTCATGGCACCGGCGCCGATGGCCATTACCGTCAACACGGGTCCCCACCCCGAAGCCAAGCCGAGGGATTCCAGCATCGGCGCTACAATGGCCGATGTCGTCACCAGCGCCACCGTCGACGACCCCTGGGCCGTTTTCAGCGCAGCGGCCATGAGAAAGGGAAGAAACAGGCCCAGATGCGCATCGCGCAGCACCGCGCCAATGTAATCACCGACAGTAGTCGCCTTGAGCACCGCTCCGAAGGCGCCGCCCGCCCCCGTAATCATCAGAATCGATGCCGCGTCCACCAGTCCTTTTCCCACCCAATCTGTCAAAGTCTCACCGTCCCACCGGGGAAGCAGCAGCAGCGCGCAGGCAAGCCCGACGAAGAGCGCGTTCACCGGTGTGCCCAAGAAGACCAGCACATCCTTGAGGATGCCCTCGCCAAAAGGTTGGCTGGGAAACTGGGCGATGGACCCCAACGCGATCAGCACAATCGGACCCACGATGGGCAAAAAGGCTTTCCAAGCGGACGGCAGCGCAGCAGGCGCCAGTTCGGCCGCATCGATTCCATCACCCGAATCCCGATCAAAGGCCGTGGGCAGTTTTACCGCCACCCTCTTGGCCCACAGGTACCCGGCTGCCGCCGCGGGAATCGCCACCACAAGCCCCGCGACGATCACCTGAAACAGGGCACCTTCCAATCCCAGATTGGCGGCAGCGGCTATGGGCCCCGGCGTGGGCGGAACGAGCGTGTGCGTCGCGTACAACCCCGTGGACAGGGCCACCGCCATGCCGGCCAGCGGAACCGCCGCTTTACGGGCCAGCGCACGCTTAAGGGACGAGAGAATCACGTAGCCGCTGTCGCAAAAAACGGGGATGGACACGATATATCCAATGATGGACATGGCCAGCATGGGGCGTTTTGGCCCGACAACCTTCAGCACGACTTCGGCCATCTTCAGCACCGCCCCCGACTTTTCCAAGATGACGCCGATGATGGTCCCCGCAATGATCACCAGGCCGATGTAGCCGAGGATCCCACCAAATCCGTCGGCAATCACTTTGCCGATGCTGTCTTTGAACGGAGCGGGAATCCCATACCCCATGGCCACCCATTGCGTGCCCAGCGCCATCCCATAGGCGGCCACGAGCAAGGAAAGAAAAGGATGAATCTTCCACTTGCTTGTCGACACGATGATCCAGATGATGGAGATCAAGAGGAAGACCAGTACCCACGGGCCTAACACCGCGGTATGCGCTTCCATGCCGTCATGTCCCTCCTCCGCTGTCGGAATGGTCTCTGTATCCATCCGGACGCGTTAGGGTGTTTCGGGTGGAACCCTCCCGCCTTCGCGTTCCATCCGGTTTGCTCGCCGGGAAGCATGGCGCCACAGCCGAACCACCTGCTCCGCAGCGTGCTCCACAAGCCGTTCTCCTTCCGCCAAGGCTTCCGACAAGGTCATCGGGCGACTCAAGATGGAAAACGCCCCGGCGAGCCCCAGCGCATCGCAATCCTGCCCCTCCAGCTCCACGGCTCCCGCCAACGCGATGACCGGCACACCACGGTCCTTCGCCACCCGGCACACGCCGGCAACCGTTTTGCCATGCAGCGTTTGGCGGTCCAGTTTTCCCTCCCCCGTGAGGATCAGATCAGCCCCCGATGCCTGCTCGGCAAAGCCCACCGCCTCCATGACGGCCTCAATGCCCGGACGCACAGCCGCGCGCAAATACGCCATCAGGGCAAAGCCTGTGCCCCCGGCGGCGCCGGCTCCCGGACGATGGCGGTGGTCTTCCCCGAGGAAGGCGGCGGTGACGTCGGCCCAGCGGGCAAGGGCCCGCTCGAGCGCGTCGACCATCTCCGGGGTGGCCCCTTTTTGCGGACCGAACACCCGCGAGGCACCACGGGGGCCGAGGAGCGGGTTGTCCACATCACACAGCACAGTCACCGTCGCCGCGTGCCACGCGTCCCGCTCCGGCCACTCGATGCGGGCGAGGCGCTCTAGGGCCGCCCCGCCCGGCGGGAGCAGTTGGCCCTCGGCATCGTAGAGGCGCACCCCGAGGGCCTGCAGGAGCCCCGCCCCGCCGTCGTTCGTGGCGCTGCCGCCCAAGCCGATGAGAAACCTGCGGTAGCCCGCCTCCCATGCGTGGCGGATCAGCTCGCCCGTGCCGTACGTCGAGGCCCGCAACGGATCGCGCCGCTCGGGCGGAACCAAGTTGAGCCCCGACGCGGCGGCCAGCTCCACCACCACCGTCTTCTCGTCGCCAAGGACGCCGTAATGGGCCGTAACCGGCTCGCCGAGCGGACCCGTCACCCGAACCGGCACCGTCCGCCCACCGGTGGCCGCAACGAGCACCTCCATCGTGCCCTCTCCGCCGTCGGCCAGCGGCAGGCACATCACCTCCGCCTTCGGACAGGCCCGCTTCACGCCGCGGGCCATGGCCGCGGCCACCTGACGGCTCGTGAGGGAACCTTTGAACGAGTCGGGCGCGATGAGGATGCGCATCGGCAGATTCCGTCCCTTCATTTCGAATTTTTGAAAGCATTATACCCGGTCCCGATTCGTTCGCCCAGAGACAAGATGAACAAAAACGAGCCGTCATCCGGCTCGCGGAATTGGGCAGATTGTCGTTCACCGCTCCAGCACGTGCAGATACCCCACCATCGGACCGTTGTGCGCCCTGTCGGGATGGGCCAAGCAGACGATTTCGAACGTCCCCGCCCGGTCGGCGACAAATTGCACCGTCGTTTGTTTCCCCTTTTCCACCGTGCCCCGCACGTTGTAGCCGCGGATCTCAAAGGGATGCTTGGCCCCGTTGACGCCGTGGAAATGGAGGGTGACGCGGTCCCCCTTGCGCACCACCACCGTTCCGGGATCCCAGCGGTACGCCTCGATCTCCTTGCCGTCGGGAAGGCGCGACGCAAACTCGCCCGTCACGATGTGAACCGTCACCGCGCGTCCCCCGCCCGGCTCGCTCGTCGCCTCCGGTTCACCCATCACGGGGAGCAGCGGCATTCGCGCGCCGTCCCAGGCGTAAACGGCCAGAGCGAACGCGGCCAGCGCCAACACGGCGAGCACCGTCCGCCCGCGCACCACGTACAGCCTTGTCACGGCTCATCCCCCCTTGGTACAAGGGATATGCGCCGACGCGGCGCGGCTTGCCACCTCAGAAAACGGGCCACGGGCCAAACCCGTCGTCCCAAACAAAAAAACGGGCGGCTCCTTCCATGCCGCCCGTCAAAACAGCCGCTGCACAAAAAAGCAGCGGTAGGTGAGAAAGCTGATCACCATCGCCGCAATGGCCGCGCCGGACAGGAGCGTGAGGAGGATGACCAGCTGGTACTTCACGGCCACCAGGGGCGGGGCCCCGGCGAGAATGGCGCCGGTCATCATCCCCGGCAGGTGAACGAGGCCGATGGTGCGCAGCGTGTCGATGTTGGGGATCATCGCCGCCTTCACCGTCTGCTCGATGACCTCCTGGCAAGCTTGGCGCGGCGTGGCGCCGAGGGCCAGTTTGGCCAAAATGAGCGGTTTGGTCTGCTCAAATTCCCGCCACATCCGTTCAAAGGAGAGACCTGCCACCGTCATGGCGTTGCCGATCACCATGCCGCTCATCGGGAGCACGTACTGGCCCTTCCACGCCACCAGCTGGAAGGCCCCCCACAGGGCAAGAGCCACCGCCTCCGCCGCGGCGATGGCCAAAAACGCCATCCAGAACGCCCCGGAAAAGGGCGCGCCCCGCCGCGCCGCGCTGCGGGAGGCCACGGCGATCATGAGCACGAGCAGCAGCGTGAGGAGCCACCACGACTCGGCGGCAAAGACCGCGGTGAGCACATACCCGATCGCCATCAGCTGCGCGGTGCCGCGAAGGGCGGCCCACAGCATGTCGCGCGTCAGGCCAAGGCGCTGCCACTGGGAAACGAGGGCCGGCACGGCGAGAAAGGCAAAGGCCGCGAGCAAGGCAAGGGGCGAAAGATCCTTCATGTCCCGGTTCAGCGGTTCATCCACACCGTTTTCTGGGCAAACGGCGTGCGCTTGCCGACCGGCTGCGGCCCCGCTGGATAGCCCACGTACACGAACCCGAGGAGCTGCTCACGCTCCGACAGGCCGAAGAAGGGCTTGAGGCGCGGGTCGTAGCAGATCGCGCCGGTGCGCCAAATGGCCCCGAGCCCGAGGGCATGGGCCGCCAGCAGCATGTTCTGCACGGCGCAGGCGACCGCCTCGATTTCTTCCAGCTCGATGACCCGCGGATCGTCGGACGGGCTCACCGCCACGGCAATGATCACCGGGGCGCGCAAGGGGTTCTTGCGCATCCGCTCCAGTTGGGCGCGCGCTTCCGGCGTGTTGGGGTCGTCCAGCTTGGCCGCCAGCGCCTCGGCCATCGCCTCGCCCAGCCGATGGCGCGCCTGGCCCGTCAACACGAAGAACTTCCACGGCTCCGTGTGATGGTGGTTGGGCGCCCATGTGGCCGCCTCCAGCATCTTTTCGATCGCCTCGCGGGGCGGCATCTCGTCTTTCACCACACCGACCGAACGGCGCCCGCGAATCGCCTCAAACAGTTCGATGGCCTTCACCCCCCAACCGTACTTGAGAAGAACGTGCTTCCCCCACATCCCGCGGTGCGGTCGCAGGGTCGATCGGATCCTCCCACAACCCGGTGGGGTCCGACGTGCTGTCCCCTCAGCACCCGGTCCATTGGCCGCAGTTCGTGCATGTCCACTTGCCAAACCGCCAAACGAGGGCAAATCCGCACACCGGGCATTTCGGCGTCTCCAACGGCGCTCCCTCCTCCGTCGTTCCTCCCTCATTGTACCGCAACGGCCGTTCGAATTCTTCCCCTTCCATCCGCTCTTGCAACGCGATCCCGCCGGCCGGCTCTCGCGTGCGCAAAACGCGGGTCTTCCTCCTCTCCTCAGGCCCCGCCCAGCTGCTCCTGGCGCGCCTGCAGCTCGACCAGCGTGCGGTACAGGCCGCCGCGACGCATCAGCTCGTCGTGGGTGCCCATTTCGCGGATGCGCCCCTTGTGCAGGACGAGGATGCGATCGGCGTGGCGCACGGTGGCCAGGCGGTGGGCAATGATGATCGTCGTCCGGCCGCGGCTGGCCTTCAGGAGGGCTTCCTGCATCAGCCGTTCCGTCTCCGTGTCAACGTGGGCCGTCGCCTCATCCAGCACGAGAATGGCGGGATCGCGCACGAGGGCGCGGGCAAAGGCGATCAGCTGGCGCTGGCCGGCCGACAGGTTGCTGCCGCGCTCCAGTACCGGGGCATCGTAGCCGCCGGGAAGGCGCGCGATAAAGTCGTGGGCCCCGATGGCCCGGCACACGCGCTCGATGGCCTCGTCGGTCACATCCTCCTGGAACAGGCGGATGTTGTCCCTGATGGTGCCGGCGAACAAAAAGGCGTCCTGGAGCACGAAGCCGATGTGGCGCCGCAGGTCGGCCTGGCGCAGGCGACGCACGTCGACGCCGTCGATCAGCACCGCGCCCCGCTGCACGTCATAAAAGCGGCACAGCAGCTGCAAGATGGTGCTCTTTCCCGCCCCCGTCGCGCCAACCAGGGCGATCGTCTCTCCCGGCTGCACCGTGAAGGAAATGTCCTTTAGCACCCACTCCTCGCCGCGGTAGGCAAACCAAACGTTGCGAAAGGCGATCTCCCCGCGCACGCGGGAAAGGGGAACCGGATCGGGCGGGTCGGGCAAGGGATTGGGCTCGTCGAGGAGCTGAAAGATGCGCTCGGCCGAGGCCATGGCCTGCTGGAGGATCGTGTAGCGCTCGGCGAGGTCGTTGATCGGCTGGAAAAACCGGTTCAGGTACTCGATAAACGCGTACAGCACGCCAAAGGTCACCGCGCCGCGCACCACGGCCCCGCCGCCCCACCAGAGCAGCGCAGCCAGCCCGAGGGCGTAAATGAAATCCATCATCGGGCGAAACAGGCTGGTCAGGTGCAGTTCGCGTAACGAAGCGGTGAAATGCGCCCGGTTGATCGCCTCCAGGCGCCTGTACTGCTCGCGCTGCCGATGAAAGAGGTGCACGACGCGAATGCCCGACAGCGTTTCGCTCAACGCCCCGTTGATGCGCGACAGGAGCTGACGCACCTGGCGGAACGCGTCGCGGGACGTGCGTCGGTACCACACCGTCGCCCCCAACACGAGCGGCACGGTAGACAGCGCCAGGAGGGTTAGCCGCCAATCAAGGGCCACCATCACGCCGATGATGCCCACCAGCATGAAGCCGTCCTTCAGGGCGTTCACCAGCACGTTGGCGTACATCTCGTTCAGCGTTTCCGTGTCGTTGGTGACGCGGGTGACCAGGCGTCCGGTGGGATGGCGATCGAGAACGGCCAGCGGCAGGCGCAACAGGTGGGCATAGGTTTCCCGGCGCAAGCGCAGGATGATGCGCTGCGACACGCCGGCGAGGAGGAGCATCTGGCTGTAGCCCAGGGCGAAGGCGGCCACCAGCACCGCGAGGTACCACCCGGCCAGGCGCAGGACGGCCTGGATCGTCGGCGCCCAAAGCGCCAGCACTTCCTCGCCGCTCAACCGGTGCGCGGGGAGCGCCGCCCCGTCGGCCGTGCGAAACACCCCGCGCCCATCGGACCCGAGGACCAGTGTACCTTCCGCATCGCGGGGCACGTCGCCTTCCACGAGCGCCAGCTGCGGGCCGTCGCGCACCACCGTGTAGCGGGCCGCGTCGGACCACGCGGCCAAAAGGCCCGCCGCGTTGGCGTCGCGCACGCGCACGAGTTCGACCTCGCGCCAGCGCACCACCGGCACGTCCTCGGGCACGGCGGCCCCGGCCGGCCGCTGGACAAAGCGCGTCGCCTGGGTGAAATGCTCGTCGATGGCCACCTTGACCAGGTAGGGACCGGCCAGCTCCGCAGCCGTGGCCAGGAGGGCCAGGAGCACCCCCAAGGCCACCGCCCACGCGTGGGCCCGCGCGTAGCCGAGCAAGCGGCGCATCAGCCGGCTGTCGTAGGCCTTGCCCCACGTTTCCTCACCGCCGGACCATTGGCTCATCGGGACACCTCCTTCTGCCCCACCGACACTTCGTCCGGAACATCGGCGGATTCCGCATCCACTTGGGCTTCCAGCTGCTGCGTTTCATAAAGCTGCCGATACAGCCCGCCGCGGGCGAGGAGCTCCTCATGCGTGCCTTCTTCCACCACGCGGCCCTCATCGAGGACCACAATCTTGTCGCAATCGCGCACCGCCGACAGCCGGTGAGCGACAATGATCGTGGTACGGCCATGCATCAGCGGGCGCAAGGATTCGAGCAGCGCCGTCTCCGTCTCGGCGTCCACGGCCGACAGGGCATCGTCGAGGATCAGGATCGGGGCGTCCTTGAGCAGCGCGCGGGCGATGGCGACGCGCTGCTTCTGGCCGCCGGACAGGGCAACCCCGCGCTCCCCGACCACCGTCTCCAGCCCCTCAGGGAACGCGGCCAAATCGCGCTGGAGCTGGGCCGCCTGCACCGCCGCCTGCACCGCATCCTCCGTCCACGCGTCCACGCCGTACACGACGTTGCCACGGATGGTGTCGGAAAAAAGAAAATGATCCTGCGGCACCACGGCGATGTTGCGGCGCAACACGGCCAGGGGAATGGTGTGAATCTCGCGCCCGTCGATCCAGATGGTCCCCTCCGGCACGTCATAGAGGCGGGCCAACAGGTTGACCAGCGTCGTCTTGCCGCTTCCGGTGCGCCCAACAATGCCCACACGGGCGCCAGCAGGAATGGTCAGGCTCACATCGCGCAAGGCCGGTTCCTCGGCCTGAGGGTAGGTAAAGGTCAGGTGGCGGATGACGATCTCGCCGCGCAGGCGGGGGAAGGCTGCCCCCTGGACGGCGCCGGCTTCGCGAGCCGCAACAACGGCGTTCTCCTTGCCCGGATCCGTTTTCCCTCCTTCGGCCGCCTTCGTCACCGCCCGCGCATCGTCCCGCACCGTCGGCCGCTCGGCGAAGATGGCGTTGAGGCGGGCCATGGCTGCCGCCCCGCGTTGGAAGACGTTGATCATCCACCCGATGGCCAACATCGGCCACGTGAGCAAGCCCAAGTAGGCGGTAAAGGCGACAAATTCGCCCAACGTGATGACCCCGCGGATCACCAGCGCACCGCCGTAGGCCAGGGTGAGGAGCAGGCTCAGCCCAAAGAGGAGCTGCACGAGCGGCTGAAACAGCGCCTGCACCCGTGCGACAGCCAGGTTACGGTTCCGAGCCGACTCGGCCACGGCGGCAAAACGCCGCTGCATCTGCGCTTCCAGGGCAAACGCCTTCAGCACGCGCAGCCCGGAAAGGGCCTCCTGCACCTCGTCGGTCAGATGGGAGAAGGCCTCCTGCGCCTCACGCGTGCGGCGGTGAACGGCGCGGCCAAAGAACAAGGCCACGGCGGCCAAAAGGGGCATGGGCAATAGCGCCACGGCGGTCAGTTTCGCATCGATGGTAAAGGCCATCATGAAGACGGTGAGGGAAATCAAAATGGCGGCGTCTACCGCCATCACCATCCCGCCGCCGAAGGCAAAGCGGACGAGGGGGATGTCGTTGGTGGCGTGGGCCATCAAGTCGCCCACCTTGCGCTGCTGGTGCCACGCGGCATCCAGATGCAGATAATGGGCCATCAGGCGGTTGCGCAGCTCGTATTCGATGGTACGGGCCACACCAAAGACGAACCAGCGCCAGAAGTACCGAAACACGAAGATCCCGGTTGCCAGCACCAGCAGCAGCCCGATGTGCCAAAGCAAAAACCTGGGTCCCGCCTGCCCGCTCTTCAGCGCGTCGGTCACGCGTTCCAACACCTTGGGAATCGCCAGCTGCAACAGGTCAACGAGCAGCACGGAAAGCAAACCGGCGGCGTACCGCCACCGATTGCGCCACACAATCTCGCGCAATTCCCACAACTCGCGCATCGCGTCACCGCCTCCAATCGCGTACAGCACCATTCTAATGTCGGGAGGCGAAAGGTTCAAGAAGTAAAACAAGCCCGGCGCTCAAAACAATACACGCGGCAAGCCACCTTGAATCGCGTGCCATGGTGCCTACAAATCGAAAGGCCGCAGCGCCGCTGCGACCTCTCTCGGTACCATTACATGTGTTGTTTTTCTCCTTTAAATTGCTTAGAATCGACGATCCGTTATGAAGCTAAATTATATTGTTCTTTGACAAGTTCCAAAATACCCAATTTCTCCAATCGATCGATCGGGACTAAGAAGGTTGCCGTAACCACGCCAGGATGACGGCCAATCTCAATCGAGCCCGTGATCGTGCAGCGATTTTTGACTTCCGATACCGTCATGCCAAAAAGCCGAGCGGCTCGTTCCAACGCATTATCCGTTGCAGCGTTAAGATTCGGCCCCGTCCCTACAACTGAAACGGGTGCTGTCTCTTCAATGCGGTTGAGCCCCCACTTACGGGCTTCTTGCAGGGCAATCTCTTTTTCCTCACGCGTCAGGGGTCGAGCCAAATAAGGCAAGTCTTCGGGTACAGGGAGCAGAAGCGGCCCTTCAAGCGTCAATCCTTTTATCACATGGACTTGCAATGTCACAATACCCGAAACATCACAGGTGTGACCAGCGATTTCTCCATCCCCCTGCATCGCGTGCATATCCCCAAGGTATACGCCGCCTCCCGGAACTTTTACCGGGCAGATCAAGATGGCCCCTTCTCGGACACGATTGATGTCCATATGGCCGTCCGTCCGGGCTTCATCCAATTGTTCCTGGGTTAGTGCGTACTCGTGGGGTGCCCCGATCAAAAACGAACCAAAATCGCCTGCATTGTGCGAATCGGGAATCGGGAGCGACGGTGTTGTTCCCAATTGCCCGAGAAATGGCCTCATGCGTGCCACCACGCCGATTAAATCACTTGGCGCCAAAGTAACAACGGGATTTTGAATCGAATTTTCTGGAATCGCCATGCAACGACGCCCATCGCGCGCAATTTTCTCCGCTGCTTCCTTGTGGAGCGTCACTCCGAGACGTCCTCCTGGCTCGAACGCAATCGTATAGCCGTGTGCAAAAACAAACGGCGTGGCATCGGCTCCGCAGTGCGCACACCGAATAGCCTGTGGCCCAATACCTTCAATCCGCGTCTCAGGATACAACGTGCCACACTCGGGACACCGCGCAGCAACAAATGGATCGCCAAGGTATCTCCCTTCTATTGTCCGATCATGACCGGATGCCGTTGCTATGGACGTCACTCGAATCGATTTGATACGGATCGCGATCGCATCACCCACCTCCGCACCCTCGACATAAACGGGTTGGGTAACTTCGTGTCCTCCACGAATGGCCGGGGTAATCATCGGGCCCCAGCATCCGGGAGCCGTGTTTGCAACGATATATCCCCCGTCACGCACAGGGCCAAGCATAGGGCGGGAGGGATCCAAAATGCCGTTTGTGAAAGTGTTTACAAAAACAGTTTCTTGTGCCCTTCCTTTTTCCATTATTTACACCCCCATTAATTCCTTCACTATCTTCATTATTTTCAATTTTTATTCTACATGAAATCGACTCTAAGTCAATAAAGTGTTGGCTCTACGCTAAAAAGTGTGGAAAAAAGTGTGGAATCGAAGAGGAAAAGGCTGTTGACAAGTCAAGGGATAGTTAGCAACATCACATCGGCTTACAATCGTGGATTGTTTACCGTACCGTCCATCAATCCGACAGCATCCACGTCTACGCAGGTCGGCCGCGTAAGGAAGCGCGGTGTCCGGATTGTGGACAGCTGACACGCCGCGTCTACGATCGTGCGCGCGAATGGAAACGAAAGCTGCACACCTGGTGCAACGAGAAACCGGTTTACCTCTGGGTACGTCCCCGGCGCTTCCANTGCGTCTACGATCGTACGCGCGAATGGAAACGGAAGCTGCACACCTGGTGCAACGAGAAACCGGTTTACCTCTGGGTACGCCCCCGGCGCTTCCAGTGCTCGGCCTGTCGAAAAGTGTTCACCGAACGCTTCCCTGGCATTCGCCCCTGGGCACGCAGGACCGAACGGGCCGAAGCCCTTTTGCTCCAGCGCCTGAAAGCAGGCAGTTTTCGTCGTGCCGCCCAGGAAAGCGGAACAAGCACCAGCACCTTGCGCCGTCTGCTTTTCCGGTGCGTAGGCCAGCAGATAAACCTCGAGGAAGCCCTCCGGGATGTTGATGCGTTCGTGCTGAGCATCGATGAACACAGCTATCGCGGCCGTGACATGATGGTCACGGTCACGTGCGTATGGCCAAAACGGCGCCTTTTGGCCATCTTGCCGGATGACCGCATGAAAACGCTGGAGCGCTTTTTGCGACAGTTGCCGGATACGGTTCGTCGGCGCATTCGGGCCGTATGCATCGACCTGAAGGATGCTTGGCGCCATGCCGTGAAGCGCGCTTTGCCCGGCGCTGTCATCGTGGCAGATCCGTTTCACGTTATCCAGGACGCGAATCGTCGGGTTGACGAAGCACGGCTTGTGGAACAGCAGGTGACCGGGGTACGCCTGCCTCGATGGCCGCTTTTGAAGAACGAGGACGATCTCACTGAACGCCAAGCGGCCCAGCTTGCCGCCATTCGGAAGCATCACAAAAACGTGGCCCACTTTCACTGGGTCAAAGAGCAGCTGCGAGACGTCTACCGCGCCTCCAATCGAGACGAAGCCACAGCCATCCTGGACCGCGTGATCTTTGAGACCCAGTCGGCAAGCGATGCCGCGCTCATGCAGTGGGGACGCACGCTCCGCCGCTGGCGCGAGGCGATTCTGGCCTACCACACCTGGCGTGTTTCGAACGGCTACACGGAGGGCGTGCACACCAAGATCAAACTGCTCAAACGAATCAGCTACGGGTTCCGCAACCGCGAAATCTATGTGCGAAAGATGCTCCTCGCTTTTATGCCCTTGGCTTGGTTGACCTCCCATCCACAGTTATTGACTTAGAGCCCCATTCCAAGTTATATAAAGCACTCTCAGCGATCCGATACGGATCGCTTCAGACTGCAGACAAACTCCCTCGGTGCCAACGCAGCCGAGGGAGTTTTCTTGTCGTCTGAGAACAAAAAGGATACCGAAATGAAGGGCATGGCGCCCTGTTTTTCCTAACCTCCATAACCAATTCGCCAGCTTTTTTAAATTCATACAAGCAAAAACAAGCATCGCCTGCATTGTCACTTTTTCCAATCCTCGCAACGTGGTCCAACGCAAGCCATGCTTCTCCTTGAGATCCGCAAATACACGCTCGATCGTTTCCTTTCGGCGTGCATATAGGCGTTTATTCACTTCTGTATGGCGCAGGTGCTCCACTTCCTCCATGTAATGGGCCCAGATATGGCGGCTCACGCGTTTAACCGCATCGTGACTTTCTGTGCACTGGGAGCGGAATGGACAAGATCGACAGGTCGTGGCATCGGAACGGTAGATTCGGTAACCCTCACGGGTCGTGGTTTCGTAGGTGAGCACTTGTCCGGCAGGACAAAGATAGCAATCGTAGTACTCATCGTACACGTAATCCTGCTTTCGATACCTTCCGTCTTTTGTGTGGGGACGAGTATACGGCATGACCGGACGGACCTGTTGGTCCAAGAGGTACTTGCAGATATAAGGCGTTTTATACCCTGCATCCACCGCGACAGCGCCGGGTTTTCCGACGTGCTTGACGGCTTGCTCGAACACATCTGTGAAGACCTGACTGTCATGAACGTTGGCGGCCGTGACGACGGCACTGACGACAAAGCCGTTTTGGTCGCTGGCCACATGGAAGGAGTAAGCGAACGTCTGTTCCTTTTCGTTTTTGACAAACCAGCCGCTGTCTGGATCGGTGGTGCTTTGCTTCACCTCCTTCCAGACGGCTTTAGACTTTTTTGGCAACGGCTTTTTCCCGTGCGCTACGCGGTCCTGGTTGATTTCCTCTTCGAGAAGTTCTTGATATTTCTTGCCTTCTTCCTGGACAAGCCGCTTGAGATATTTCCTCTTGTTGGCGTTGGCTTTGACATGGGTGGAATCGATATACAACACGGAAGGGTCGACCAGCCCATGATGGCAGGCTTCTTCGAGAATGCGCGTGAAGATCCTTTCAAAGAGGTCGGTACCCTTGAATCGGCGGACATAGTTTTTTCCAAACGTCGTGAAATGGGGGATGGGCTGGGTGAGATCGTATCCCAGAAACCACCGGTAGGCGAGATTGGTTTCGATTTCTTTGATGGTTTGCCGCATGGAACGGATGCCGAACAGATACTGGATGAGCACCATTTTGATGAGGACAACGGGAT
>NZ_BMOF01000042.1 GCF_014646935.1 Calditerricola satsumensis
GTAAGATTTCGATGTGAGTGATCCAGTCTCCCTTCGGTTAGATTTTAGCTGAGCGATTGCGAGCGTTTCCTCGTTGGCCAGGTATTTTGCTATTGTAACCGAGGGAGGTGTGTGCGGGATGGTTTTCGGGGTCGTTGTGCGCGGATTGGCGTTGATCCTGTTGGCCGTGTGGCTGGGCGGCTGCGCGGCGGATGAGGCGTCGACGGCGGTGGTGGAACGCGTCATCGACGGCGACACGCTCGTGCTCGAAAGTGGGGAGACGGTTCGGCTGATCGGCGTGGACGCGCCGGAGATCGCCAAGGACGGACGGCCGGGACAGCCCTATAGCCAGCGGGCCAAGGCGTTTGTGCGCCGTCTCGCGGAGGGAAAGACGGTCCGCCTCGAGCGCGACGCCCAAGAGCGCGATCGGTACGGCCGGCTCCTCGCCTACGTCTATCTGCCCGACGGCTCGATGCTCAACGAGCGCCTTCTGGCCGAGGGGTACGCCCTGCAAATGACGATCCCGCCCAATGTGCGCTATGCGGAGCGCTTGCTGGCCGCCGAGCGGCGCGCGCGGGACGAAAAACGCGGCCTGTGGCAGACGCGCGAGATCGACAGGCCCTACGTGGACCGTCACGGTCGCGGGTTGATCAAAGGCAACGTCAACGCCAGAGGGGAGAAGGTGTACCATCTGCCTGGAAGCCGGTACTATGGCGAGGTGCGGGCGGAAGCGTGGTTCCGCACGGAGCGGGAGGCCTTGGATGCCGGTTTTCGTCCGGCGCGGACGGAGGAACGGTAACGGCGCGGGCGGCCGGCAAGGAATAGACAGCCGGGCAGCCGTTCAAACTGATGGGGGAAAAAACGGGATAAGGGAGGCTCCCGTTATGCTCGTACGGCAACGGCTGCTCGTGCTGTTCGCCTGTTTTTCCATCGGCACGCTGCTCGTGTTGTTCAACTTGACAAAGGGGACGGGCGAGCCGGCCGCCATCCCGACGCCGACGCTGGAGGTGACGGCCGAGATGCAGGGTCGGGACCTCATCCTGCAGCTGAAGACGGAGCATTTCCGGTTCAGTCAGGCGAAAATGGGGCAGGACAACGTGTACGGCGAAGGGCACGCCCATTTGTACGTCGACGGGAGGAAGGTGGCCAAGATTTTTGGTCATCGGTATGTGCTGCCCGATTTGCCGCCGGGCACCCATCGGATCAAAGTGGAGCTGGCCCATCACGACCACACCCCGTACGGCGTGGCGCAGACGCTGGACGTGACCGTGAAATAAGCGCCCGTCGCGCGCGTTTTGCGCCGCGCCAGAACCGGAAGCACCTGTCTTCCTGCTTTTCCTTTGCCCTGTGGTACAATGGAGGCGGGAGGTGGGCCCATGCCCTCCTTGGATATGGCGCATGTGATTCGGGAAGCGACCGAACTGGGCGAATTGATTCTCGCCTCCCGGGAAGCGAAGGAGTATGTGCGCTGGAAAGCGGCGCTGGCGCGCGATGCGCGGGCGCAGGAGCTTATCCGGCGCTTTCAGGAGAAAAAGCGGGAGTACGAAGACGTGATGCGCTACGGTCGTTACCACCCGGACTATGGGCGGGTGGTCGAGGAAACGCGTGCGCTGAAGCGCGAACTGGACAAGCTGGAGACGGTCTCCCGTTTTCGGGAGGCGGAAGCGCGCCTCGATGAGCTGTTCTACGCGGTGAGCAAGACCCTTGCCCATGCCGTGTCGCCCAGCATCAAGGTTCCCGGAAACAACCCCTTTGCCGGTTGGGGTTGCGGGTCTTGCGGTTGCGCCAGCGGATGCGCCTCCGGCGGGTGTTGCGCGACGTAGCCGGGGCTTTCGGTTCTGCACCTTGCTGTTTCCTCTCTTGTGTGGTATGATTTTACAGAGGGAACGGTGGGAGGGGCGGTATGTTTCCAAAACGTGTCGGTCTGGCGGTGTGGGTGCACCACACGCGGTTCGCGCCTCGATTGCGGAAATTTGGCAACATCCATTATGTTTCGCAGCGGATGAAATATGTCGTGCTGTACGTGGATGGGGAACGCGTCGACGAGATCGTGCGGCAGATCGAGCGCCTTCGCTTCGTGCGCAAGGTGGAGCGTTCCCATCGCCACGAGCTTCCGGTTGAATTTCCGACCAAGCGCACGCCGCTGGAGGCGTTCTCGGACATCCGCGGTGCCGAAAGGTAAAACCCGCCTAGCCCGTGACGGTTAGGCGGGTTTTTTGCGGCTGTTTGTGAATCGGTGATGCGACGCGTTGCCCGCTTTGCCGCGGGGGTTACTCCGTCGCGTCTTCGGCATGCAGCAGTTGGAGGTTGAGAATGCGCATGGCGTCTTGAAATTCGGGCCGTTCCAGGCATTCCACGAACGCGTCCCACGGAATGTGATCGTTTTTGTCGGTCAAGAGGAGCCCTTGTTCAATCCAACTGTGTACCGTCTCGACGGGAACGTTGAGCTGTCGCGCGGCTTCCCGGACCGTGATCACCTTTCGCATGGCTTTCGCCCCCTCTGCCGTTAGGTTCCGCTCCGGGCGTGGGGCTTATGTGCGGGAAAGCAAAGCGCGACGCCCTTCGGTTTACCAGAAGTTGTGCGGTTCGGGCAGGTACCGGCCGGAGCGCAGGAGGGCGATGAGGTGCATGTAGTATTGCTGGGGATCGGCGTAGGCCGTGGAAGGCTTGGTGCGCAGGACGATGATCGGCCTGTTCAACTCCTGCGCGCACGCCTCCATGGCGGCAATGCGCTGGTTGGTCTCTCCGGGTTTGACGCGAATGCCTTCCCGGCACAGGTACACGGGTTGAAAGGACGAAGGAGGGGCGGGGTCGAAGGCGGCGGCAAAGGACACGGCGATGTGATCGGCGATCTCGCTCTCGATGCGAAAGATGTGGCGCAGGCGGTGTCGGTTGGTGCGGATGAGCGTCATGAGCTCGTAGAGATCGGAGAAACCAGGGCCCAGTTCGATCACCTTTTGGATCATGCCGCTCCTCCTTTCCGCGCCTGCTCCCATGCTACCATGCCCGAACAGAAAAAACCAGCCGGCGTGTCGGCTGGTTTTTTCGCATCGTGGCTGGAGAGGCAGGATTCGAACCTGCGATCACGGAGTCAAAGTCCGTTGCCTTACCCCTTGGCTACTCTCCATCGACAGGCTTAGGGTGTCCCGTTCAGGCGGTGCGCATGCGTCGATGCCCGTGAAAGACATGTCGAAAAATTTTTTTCATGGTTCGGCAGGATTTTTCTATGCAAATCGCGAATGGGAATCGCTGCAATTCCTTTGACAAAGGGTGAGGGAATTGGACACGATTTCCCAATGGGAACGGTGGATTCGACAAGCCGTTCGACACCGGGCCAGCGATGTGCACTTGGAACCGGAAAACGATGGGTGGCGGCTGCGGCTGCGCATCGACGGGCTGCTGTTCCCCTATGAGCAGGTTTCCGAGGAGGCGGGCGTCGCCCTCGTGACGGCGCTGAAGGTGCGGGCCGGCATGGATATTGGCGAAAAGCGGCTGCCGCAGGATGGACGGTTCACGACCGTCGTCGACGGCGTCGCCGTGGACGTACGCGTCTCCACGCTGCCGACCCTCTATGGCGAAAAGGCCGTGCTCCGCCTGCTCGGCCGCCATGCGCAGCGTTTTGCGCTGGAGGATTTGGGCCTGACATCCGAGCAGCGCGCCACGGTGGAGCGGTGGCTGGAGCGGATGGAAGGGCTGGTCCTGGTGACAGGTCCCACCGGATCGGGGAAAACCACCACCCTCTACGCCATGGTGCGCCGTTTGGCCCGCCCGACCACAAACATCGTGACGCTGGAAGATCCCGTGGAATGCTGCCTGGCGGGCGTTAACCAGGTGCAGATCAATGAGCGCGCCGGGCTGACCTTTGCCGCCGGGCTTCGCGCCGTGCTGCGCCAGGATCCCGATGTCATTTTGGTCGGCGAGATTCGCGATGCGGAGACGGCGGCCACCGCGGTCCGCGCCGCCCTGACCGGCCATTTGATCCTCGCCACGGTGCACGCTGCCGATGCGCCCAGTGCCGCGACGCGTCTTGTTGACTTGGGCGTCGAGCCGCATTTGGTGGCCGCGACGCTGTCGGGCGTGATCGCCCAACGGCTGGTCCGCCGCCTCTGCTCTTGCCGGCGGAGCGAGCGGATGCCGGTGTCCTGCTCGCGATGCGGCGGTGTGGGGTCGATCGGGCGGACCGGCGTGTTTGAGCTGCTGGACGTGGACGAGGAGGTGGCAAACGCGATCCGTCAGCATCCGGAGCCAAGCGCGCTGCGCCACCTGATGCGCCGCAAAGGTTGGCCGACGTTGTCCGAAGCGCTGCGCCGCCGACCAACCGGGGAGGGGAGACGGAACAACGAGCCGTTGGGGGTGGGGGCGGATGAACGCGAGCTGGTCGGATAGGGACGTCGAGGAGACCTGCGAAGCGCTGTCGGAATTGTTGGGCATCGGCGTGCCGCTGCTTTCCGCATTGGCCACCGTTGCGCAGGGCCGGTCTCCGCGCCTTCGCGAAGCCCTGATGCGCGTGTCCGCCGATTTGCAGGCGGGCCGTTCGTTGGCGAGCGCGCTGGCCCGCGCGGGGATGCCGGAGACGGTGGTGGCCCTCATCCGCGTCGGCGAGGAGAGCGGCGAACTGCCGGGTGCGCTTCGCGTTGCCGCCGACTACGCCCGGGACCGCGTACGGCTGCGCCAGCGCCTGCGGCAACTGTTGGTCTACCCCTTTGTGGTGCTCCTCACGTTGACGGCGACGCTGACCTTTCTGCTCTTTGGCGTCCTTCCCCGCTTCGCCGAATTGTATGCCGCGATGGCCGTCTCGCTTCCCCTGGCCACCCGCACGGTGCTCTGGCTCGGCAAGGGCCTGGCGCAGGGGATGATGCTGGCGGCGGCGGGCGCCGCCCTCATGGGATGCGCCGCGTTCATCCTTCGCCGCGCCGCTCCCGCACGGCTTGAGACCCTGCGCGTACGCCTGGCCCGCCTGCTGTGGCGGGCGCCCGTCCTCGCGCGCCTCGCGCGAGATGAGCGGGCGCGCTTTGTGGCCTTTCATGTGGGCCGGCTGCTGGACAGCGGGGTTCCCTTGCGCCGGGCGCTGGAGGTTTGCGCATCCAGCGCCCCCTCCGAGATCTGGCGGAAGGAGGTGAACCGGCTGGCCGAGGCGGTAACCGCCGGCGCCTCCTTTGTTGACGCCTTGAAGGGTGGCGACTATCCGCCGCTTCTTCTGCAGGCCGCCTGGCATGGGGAGGCGACGGGACGGCTGGGCCGCTGCCTCTTGCGCGCGGCCGAGGCGCTGGATGCGGAACGGAAGCGGCGGATCCAGCGCGCTGTGCACCTGCTTGAACCGCTGCTCGTGCTGGGAACGGGGGCGCTTTTGTTGCTCGTCGTCCTGACGCTGTTTTTGCCGCTGTTCAACCTGATGGATCAGTTATGAGCGGAACGGGAGGGAATGCGCATGGCAAAGCGCGAACGCGGGTTTTCGCTGCTGGAAATGCTGGTCGTCCTCTTTGTGATCGGGGTTCTCTTGATGATCGCCCTGCCCAATTTCCGGGGCGCCGCCGAACGGTCGCAGGCGAAAGCGTGTTACGCCAACCAGCGCCTGCTTTTCGGCCAGCTCGAACAGTACCGTCTGGACAAGGGGACGTATCCGGAGAACCTGGATCTCCTCGTACAGGAGAAGTACCTGCAGCGCGTTCCCCGATGCCCCAAAGACAATGCGGCGTACACCGTCACGGTCAACGGAGAGGAGGTGACGGTGACGTGTCCCAATCACGGCGAGGCAAAGGAATCCTAGGAGCGGACGACCCATGATTCAGTCAGGCAACGAAAGGGGCGTCACTTTGCTGGAATGGGTGGTGGCCCTCGCCGTGCTGGGCATCGTGCTCAGCGTGGCCCTGCCGGCGGCGCAAGGGCCCCTGGCGGCGACGGAACGGCGGGCGTTTCTCCGTGCCGTGGTCGGCGATCTCCAGCGCGCGCAGAGCGAAGCCTTTGCCCGCGCAGAGGCGGTGACGGTCCACGTGGGCCCGACCGGCTATGCCGTGGCGCTGGCCAGCGGGATGCGGCTGCGCGAGCGGGCCGCGCCGCCGGGCATCCGCCTTGCGAGCAACTTTCCGAACGGCGTCCTTCGTTTTGGACCCGACGGGCGCATCCAGCAGGGCGGATCCATCTGGATCGAGGCCGACGGCACCCCCTACGCCCGCGTCATCCTGCAGGTGGTGAGCGGCCGTGTGCGCGCGGAGCTCCTGGCGCCGTGACGAAGGCGGGATGACGCTCACCGAATGCGCCGTCGCCATGGGGGTGGCCGTCACCCTGCTTCTCGTTTTGTTTTCCTTCTGGGAGGCGGTCCACGATGGACGGGCCAAACTCTTTTCCCGGCAGCACGCCTTGGCCGTTGCGGTTTCCTGTCTGGAGCAGGCCACCGAAGCCGGTTGCGGGGACCTGGTTCCCGGCGAGACCCGGATCGTCACCGTCGAAGGACACCGGCTTTTGTTGACGTTGCACCGCCAGCAGGCGGCCGAAGGGCTCTGGCGACTGGAGGTGACCGTGTCGTGGGACGCGCGCGGGACGCCGCAGGCGCTTACGCTTGTCCGCGACGTGGCGAGCGCGGGTTCACCTTGATGGAACTGCTTGTGGCCCTGGCGGTGACGGCCGTGCTGATCGGCATGCTCGTCCCCGTGGTGTGGGCGTGGCGCCAAGAGGAGGAACGCGCCGCGCAGGTTGCGGCGCTGGTCGCCGAAGCCAACGGCTTTTTTGCCTTTGCCGTTTCCGAACTGCGGCGGGCCCGCGCGGCGGTTCCGGCGGAAGAGCACCTGGACCTGTACACCCACGACGGGCAGCAAATCACCTACCGGCTGGACGCGGGGCGCATCGTGCGCACGGTAAACGGTCGCGGCTACACCATTCTCTGTCAATTCGTTGCCAATGTCCGCTTTGCGGAAGCGACCGGCGGCGTGCGCGTTACTCTGCAACTTTCGCGGGGAGGCATGCGGCATACCGAGACGCGCGTGTTGGGAGGGCCGTGGTATAATGACGCCAACGAAACGGCTCCGTAAAACCGTCCCGAACGCTGCCGAGAAGCGTCGGGAAGCGGGTGTTGCGCTGCTTGTCGTGCTCGCCTTGCTGGGCACGGCGGTTCTGGCCGCGGTGGCCACCCTGGACGGCGTGCTGACGGCGCTGCACACGCAGGCGAACGCAATTGGCGCGTGGCGGGCGCGGTATGCCGCCGAATCCGGCGTGGCGTACGTACAGGCGGCCGTGCGCACCTCGCCCGACGGGCTGGCGTTTCCGGTCACGCGCGCCGTGGGCGACGGGGAGGTGACCGTCTGGCGGATCGAGGAGGACGAGGCGACCCTCCGCGTACGGGCCGAGGCATGGGTTCCGCCCCATTTCCGCCATCGCGTCACGTGCCGGTTGCGCAAGGTGGACGGGGCCGTCTTGTCGTGGGAGGAGTGAGGACGTCCATGCGCAATGTCGTGCTCATCGGCATGACCGGAACCGGAAAGTCCACCGTGGGTCGACTGGTTGCCGAAGCCCTCGGCTGGCCCCATGTGGACACCGACGAGCGGATCGAGGCCGTGACCGGGCGCACCATCGCCGAGCTCTTTGCCGAACGGGGGGAAGCCGGGTTCCGCCAATGGGAACATGAGGTGCTGCGCGAGGTGCTGAAGGGGGAAGGCCAGGTGGTGTCCACGGGCGGGGGCGTCGTCCTGCGCCCGGACAATGTCGCGCTGCTTCGCGACGGTCAGTTTGTCGTGGCGCTTGCGGCCGAGCCCGAAACCCTCGTCCGCCGCTTGCAGGGGGATGCGTCCCGCCACCGTCCCCTGTTGGCCGGCGATGTGGAGGCGCAGATCCGCAAGCTGATCCGGGAGCGGCGCGGCCTGTACGATTTTGCCCACGTGCGCATCGCCACGGACAACCGCTTGCCGCAGGAGGTGGCGGCGGAGATCGTCCATCTGTATCGGGCCCGGACGAATGCGCAGGTGACGGGCGGATCATACTAGGCGTAGCGGTACGGATGGCAGGTGAACGTCGTGCAGGAGCTGATCAAGTTCCTCACCCAACGGTTTGTGCAATACCTCGAGATGCCGCGCGAGGAGCGGCGCAGGCGGCGTCAAGTGAAGGAACCCTGGACCGTTCGCTGGTTCGGCATGATTCCCTTGTCCCTGCGCATGTTGATTCGCCGCTGACGGCAGGCGGCGCGCGTGAAGGAGGTGTCGCGTTATGCCGCGAGTGGCTGTGGAAGAAACCCTCACCCACGTGGAACAGGCGTTGCGCGCAGGTGGGTTTGAGGTTGTTCCGTTGCGGGAGGACCTGCTGCAGCAGGTGGACGCCGTTGTCATTTCCGGCCAGGACGCCAATTTGATGGGCATGGCGGACCGGCAAACCGAAGCGTCGGTCATCAACGCCCACGGCTTGACGGCGGAAGAAGTGGTGCAAGCCGTGCGGGAGCGCATCCGACGCATGCACGAAAGCGGAACTGCGATGTGAAAAGGATAGGCGCAAACCAAAAGCCCCTGGAAAGCGTCCCAGGGGCTTTGCTGTTTGGTACCGGCGAGCGGAGACGGCGCGCCCGCCACCCCAACATAATGCGGGGGACGGCGGGGGAAAGTAAGGGATAGAAGCGTACCAGTTTGCCCTGCCGAGGAGCGACGGCCATGACCGAACACGTCCAGCGATTTGTCCACGATTGCCAACGGCTTGCCGAACGGTTGCGGGACATTGGCGCCCAATTGCATGTGCTTCCCCCGCTGCCCGCGGATGGGGAAGCCGCCGATGCGCAAGAGACGCTGACACGGGTGGCGGATCTGGTGACCCGCTGTCGGGAGCAAATGGATCGGGTATGCGCCACATTGGACCGTTTGCCCCGCGCCAAGCGCGAGGCGCTGCTTGAGCGCTTCCACCCCGTTTCCCTGCACCCGGCGGATGCGCGCCCACCCGAGGGATTCGCCCCGCGGGAGGCCCAGGTCCTCGACAGCGGGCTGAACGAGGTGGTGGAAAACTTGGGGCTGGCGGCCTCGCTGCTGCGCAACCTTGTCGATCCGCTCGATCGGCGTCGCGATCCCTATGCGGAACTGGCCGCCGAACTGGTCGACGCGGCGGATGAAGCCGGCGTGCTCGTTCACGAGCTGCACCACACGTGGCAGACAGGGTGGATACCGCTCCAAACGGAAGTGGAATACGACAACCGCGGCGAGCGAATGGGGCCCGGATGATCAAAAGCCGGTAAACCCGCCGTACAGGTCGATGAGCCAGATCGTGATGCGCGACAGCTGGTTGGTGTAGAGGAGGATGCCCATCACGACCATGACGGCGCCGCCCACCTTCATCAGCGGTTCGCTGATGCGCGCAAGCACGCGCAGCCGCCCGAGGAAAAAGGACATGATGAAGAACGGAACGGCGAACCCGGCGATGTAGGCCGTGATGAGCGGCACGCCTTTGGCGGGCTCGGCTGCCGACAGCGTCAAGATGGCGGTCAAGATCGGCCCGATGCAGGGCGTCCACCCGGCGGCGAAGGAGACGCCCACGAGGAAGGAGCCCGCGTAGCCGGTCGAACGCCTGGCGGGTTCCCAGCGTTTTTCCCGGTACAACCCTTTAAGCGGGAGCACGCCCAGCAGAAAGAGGCCCATCGCCACGATCAGAAGGCCGCCGAGTTGCCGAATCAGGTCCTGGTAGCGCGCAAACAAGCTCCCAAGCGCCGTTGCCGACAGGCCGAGGGCAAAGAAGATCACCGAAAAGCCGAGCATGAAAAAGAGCGTGTGCAGGAGGGCGCCACGGCGGAAAACCGCCAGGTCTTCGCGGATCTGCGCGCCGGAAATGCCGGTGATGTAGGACAGGTAGGACGGATAGAGCGGAAGGCAGCACGGGGAGAGAAACGACAAAAAGCCCGCGCCGAAGGCCAGGAACAGGGTCACGTCCGTTTGCAACCGGTTCACCTCCCGTCGTTTACTTCCATCATAGCACAGTTCGTTCACCTGCTTGGGGGCAGTTCCATGAAGGGGGATGATGGGGTGCGCACCCTGCTTTTGCTTGCGGTCAGCATCTTGCTGCTGGTGGGATGCAACGACAAGGCCCAACCCGAGAACACATCGACGAAGGGGCAGGGCCAGGCGACCGCCCAAACGGTGCCGCAGGAGCCGGCCTTTGACCGACGGGGCGCAGAACGGGCCGAGGCAATCGCCAAACGCGTGCGGGGCGTCGACCAGGCGGTGGCCGTCGTGATGGACCGGCAAATCAGCATCGCGGCAAAGGTCTCGGGGTTTCAGCGCTTCCGCCTCAAGGCCATCCGCCGCGACGTCCACCATCGGCTCAAGGCGTCGTTTCCCGGCCATGAGATCCACGTGACGACGGACAAGAAGCTGTTTTGGGAGCTGGAAAAGCTGAAGGCGAAAGTCGACCGCGGGGCGGTGAGCTTTCGCCAAGTCAAGCAGCAGGTGGAAAAGATCAACAAGGATATGAAGGGGTAGGAACGTTGCCGTTGGCGACACAAAACGGGGTGGCGTGGTGCCACCCCGTTGTCAACATGGTTAGGCGGAGGGGTGCATAGGAAAAAGGGGGAGAACCGATTGTCAGGCGTCGATGCCTGCGCTATTGTTTTGGTAACGAGGGAAAAGGAGGGAACCCCCGTGATTTTGACCACGACGCCCAGCGTGGAAGGCAAACGGATTGTGGAGTACCTTGGTGTTGTAACAGGCGAAACCATTATGGGCGCGAATGTGGTGCGGGACATTTTGGCCAGCATAACCGACTTCATCGGTGGTCGTAGCGGTGCTTACGAAAGCAAGTTGGCAGAAGGGCGACAGCTGGCTTTGAACGAGATGGCTGAACGGGCCCGCCAACTCGGAGCTGACGCCGTGGTGGGCATTGATCTCGATTTTGAGACGATGCGCGACGGGATGATGATCGTCGTGGCCACGGGTACAGCCGTCAAACTGGCCGATTGACGGCAGCGGGATCGGCAGGGAGTCGCATGGTGTGAGAACGACGGAAAAGGCTGTCTGTCAGCGCGAAACCCCCTCCGGCTTGTCCGGCAGGGGGTTTTGTCTGGCGGGTTTGGCACGGATTGGCCTCCCGGGCAGCGGTTAGCTCATCCGGCTGGTCAGAAAAAAGTGGCGCAGGGCGTCGGGGAGCATCGTTTGCCAAAAGCCCCACACATGCTTGCCCGCGGCTTCGCGATAGGTGACGGACGCGCCTTTTTGGCGGAGAAGGTCCCGCGCCTGGCGGTTGATGGCCACAAAATCGACCGGTCCGATGTGCGTTTCCACCGCCGTTTCCTCCGTGCCGACGCACATGAAGATGTCGTAGCCGGAGAGGTCGCCGGATGCGGCGATGCGGTCTTGGAGCTGCGGATAGAAGGCACCGGAGAGGGACAGCACGCGGCGAAACAGGGTCGGATGCTCGAGTGCCAGCTGGAGGGAGACGCTGGCCCCGAGGGAGTCGCCGGCCAAGACGCGCGCCTGCGGCTGGCGGCGCGCGGGGTAGTGGGCCTCCACAAAGGGAACGAGCGTATCCACAAAAAAGCGCGTGTAGGCCGGGTTCAGGTCGCCGGTGAGGGCGTACTCGGCCGTGCGTCGCTGGATGTCGACGGTGACGCCGACGATGAGGATGGGCGCCAGCCCCTCATCGAGGATCAGCTTGTTGGCGATCGTGGCGATGCGCCCGAGGTTGAAGAATTCGCGTCCGTCTTGGCAGTAGACCACCGGGTACGTTTGCCGTTCGTCGTAGCCCGGCGGCAGGTAGACCAGGAATTCCCGCGCGTGGTCCAGGTGCGGGCTGGCCACGTTGTGGCGATGGATGGTGCGTTTCAGGTACGGGTTGGTCACGAAGGGATCACCTCGTCAGGATTCGGTCGCGGGGGCCGGCCGTCCTTCTGCTTTGCCCGGCTTGTCCGCATCGCCCTCTGTTTCGCCGGAAAAGACGTCCCGAAAGTGGTGGACGACGCGGGCCTTCACGTCCGCCATCGGCACCCGTTTCCCCAGCAGCTTTTCCATGGACGTCACGCCATACTCGCGGATGCCGCAGGGAATAATGAGGTTGAAATACCGCAAATCGGTGTTGACGTTCAGGGCAAACCCGTGACTGGTAATGATGCACCCTTTGTGGCGACGGGCGCGGGTGAACTTCACTCCGATGGCGGCCACTTTCTCGTCGCCGACCCACACGCCGGTGTACGGCGCTTTGCGCCCGGCGGCGATGCCGAAATCGGCCAGGGCGCGGATGAGCACCTCCTCCAGGTCGCGCAGGTAGCGGCGCGGGTCGGCGCGCTGGCCGCACAAAAGAAGCAGCGGATAGCCGACGAGCTGCTCGGGCCCGTGGTAGGTGATGTCCCCGCCGCGGTCGATCTCGTAGACGCGGATCCCGCGCTTGGCCAGTTCGTCTTGCGAGGCCAGCAGGTGGTCATAGGTGCCGCCGCGGCCGAGGGTGTAGGTGTGCGGGTGTTCCAAGAGCGCGAGCACGTTGGGCGAGCGTCCCTCGTCCAGCTCGACGATCAGGCGTTTCTGGCGGTCCCACGCGTCCTCGTAATCCATCAATCCCCAGTCTTCCACGTGAAGGGGCGACATGGCCATCACCTCGGTGAAACAGATCATGTCCCGTTTTTGATACAGGGCGCTATTGAAATGGCTTACACCGCCTTTTATAATAGTGGAGAGCGCTAAGAAAATAAATGCTGTTTCCGAAGGCGGGCGGAGATCGGTGTTATACCATAACAGCTCAAAAGTATTGTATAACACAGATTGAATCTCCATTCAGGGGTGAAGGCGATGAGCATGGCGACGAAAGAGCGTCCCGAGTTTGACACGGTGCAGATCCTGGCGCCGGATGGCACGGTGGTCAACCCCGACCTGATGCCGGACTTGTCCGACGACCAGCTCCGCGAGCTGATGCGCCGGATGGTGTTCACGCGCATCTGGGACCAGCGGGCCATCAGCCTGAACCGCCAGGGCCGCCTCGGGTTCTACGCGCCGGTGGCCGGCCAGGAAGCGTCGATGATCGGCAGCGAGTTTGCCCTCAACAAGGACGACTTCATCCTGCCGAGCTACCGCGACATCCCGCAGATGGTGTGGCACGGCCTCCCGCTGTACCAAGCGTTCCTCTATTCCCGCGGCCACATTCACGGGGGGCAGATTCCGGAAGACGTCCACGTGCTGATGCCGCAGATCATCATCGCGGCGCAGTGCACGCAGACCGTGGGCGTGGCCATGGCTTTCAAGCTTCGCGGAGAAAAGCGCGTGGCCATCTGCTACTTCGGCGACGGGGCCACCTCGCAGGGTGACTTCTATGAAGGGATGAACTTTGCGGGCGTGTACCGCGTTCCGGCCATCTTCTTCTGTCAGAACAACCGCTACGCCATTTCGGTGCCCCTGCATAAGCAGACGGCGACGCCGACGCTGGCGCAGAAGGCGGTTGCCGCCGGCATCCGCGGCGTGCGCGTCGACGGGATGGACGTGCTGGCCGTCTACCGGGTGACCAAGGAGGCCGCCGAACGGGCCCGCAACGGCGAAGGGGCGACGCTCATCGAGGCGCTCACCTACCGCTACGGCCCGCACACGATGGCCGGCGACGACCCGACGCGCTACCGCACGAACGAAGAGTTTAGCGAGTGGGAGCAGAAGGACCCGCTCATCCGCTTCCGCCGCTTCCTCGAAGCGAAGGGGCTGTGGAGCGAGGAGGACGAAAACCGCGTGATCGAGGAGGCCAAACAGGCGGTGGCCGACGCGATCAAGAAGGCCGACGAGTGGATGCCGAAGCAGAAGGTGACCGACCTGATCGACGCGATGTACGAGACGCTGCCGCCGCACCTGGAAGAGCAGAAGGCGGAGTTTGCGGCACGGGAGGGGCGATAAGGGATGGCGCAACTGACGATGATCCAGGCGATTACCGACGCGCTGCGCCTCGAGCTGGAGCGCGACCCGTCGGTGCTGGTCTTTGGCGAGGACGTCGGGGTCAACGGCGGGGTGTTCCGCGCCACAGAAGGATTGCAGAAGCAATTTGGCGAAGAGCGTGTCTTTGATACGCCGCTGGCCGAGTCGGCCATTGCCGGGCTGGCCGTTGGGTTGGCCGTGCAGGGCTTCCGTCCGGTGGCGGAGATCCAGTTCTTCGGCTTTGTGTTTGAGTGTTTTGATGCCATCGCCTCGCAGGCGGCGCGGATGCGCTACCGTTCCGGCGGGCGGTACCAGGCGCCCATCGTGTTCCGGTCCCCCTTCGGCGGCGGCGTGAAGACGCCGGAGCTGCACGCCGACAGCCTCGAGGGGCTCTTCCTGCAAACGCCCGGGGTGAAGGTGGTCATCCCGTCCAACCCGTACGACGCCAAGGGACTCCTCATTTCGGCCATCCGTGACAACGACCCGGTCATCTTCCTCGAGCACATGAAGCTGTACCGCTCCTTCCGCCAGGAGGTGCCGGAGGAGGCCTACACGATTCCGATTGGCAAGGCCAGCGTCGTGCGCGAGGGGACCGACGTGACGGTGATTGCCTACGGCGCGATGGTGCACACGGCCCTCAAGGCGGCCGAGGAAGTCGAGAAGGCGCGCGGGGCGAAGGTGGAAGTGATCGACCTGCGCACGATCAACCCGCTGGACGAGGAGACGATCATCCGCTCAGTGGAGAAGACGGGCCGCGCCGTCGTCGTGCAGGAGGCCCAGAAACAGGCTGGCGTGGCCGCCGAGGTGATCGCGCGGATCAACGAGAAGGCGCTCTTGTCCCTCGAAGCGCCGGTGGTGCGCGTCACGGCGCCGGACACGGTGTATCCGTTTGCGGCCATTGAGGACGCGTGGTTGCCCGACCCGGCCCGCGTGGTGGAAGGCATCAACAAGGTGCTGGACTTTTAAAATGGGACAGGACTTTCATGGCGATGGGAGGGAGTCCGCTTGGCCGAGTTCCAGTTTAAGCTGCCGGACATCGGGGAAGGGATTCACGAAGGCGAGATCGTCAAGTGGCACGTCAAGGAAGGCGACACCGTCGAGGAAGACCAGGTCATCCTCGAGGTGCAGAACGACAAGGCCGTCGTCGAGATTCCCAGCCCGGTGACGGGCAAGGTGAAGGAGATCAAGGTGCCGGAGGGTACGGTGGCCGTCGTCGGCGACGTCCTCGTCGTGTTCGAGACGGAAGGCGCCGCGCCGGAAGCGGCGGACGCCGGCCAAGAGGCGCCAAAGGCGGACGCGGCCGGTGGAGCGGGCTGCGACATCGGCCAGCAGGTGGCCCAGGCGGTAGCCCAAACGGAAGCGGCGCCGGCTCCCGCGGCGGAAGCGGGCGGGCGCAAGCGCGTGCTGGCCACGCCGGCGGTGCGCAAGTTTGCCCGTGAAAAGGGCGTTGACATCCGTCTGGTTCCGGGCACCGGTCCGGGCGGCCGCGTGACGAAGGAGGACATCCTGCGCTACCTCGAGGGCGGGGCCCAAGCGGCTCAAGCCGAACCGGCAGCTCCTGCAGCAAAACCGCAGGTTGCGGCCGAGGCGCCGGTCGAACATGCGCCCGGTGCCCAACCGGCTCCGTCCGTTCAGCCCGCTGCGGCGGCCGCCCCGGGCGAGCGTGTCGAGGAGCGCGTGCCGCTGAAGGGCATCCGCAAGGTGATCGCCGAGGCCATGGTCAAGTCGATGTACACCGCTCCGCACGTGACGGTGATGGACGAGGTGGAGGTGTCCAAACTCGTCGCGCTGCGGGAGCGGGCCAAGGCCATCGGCGAAGAGAAGGGCATCAAGCTGACGTACATGCCGTTCATCATCAAGGCGGCCGTGGCCGCCCTCAAGCAGTTCCCGGCGCTGAACGCCTCCATCGACGACGAGAAGCAGGAAATCGTCTACAAGAAGTACTACGACATCGGCATTGCCACCGACACCGACCGCGGGCTCGTCGTGCCGGTCATCCGCGATGCCGACCGGAAGAACATCTGGACGCTGGCCCAGGAACTGCGTGACCTGGCCACGCGGGCGCGCGAAGGAAAGCTGGCCCCGCATGAGCTGAAGGGGAGCACGTTTACGATCACGAACATCGGCTTCGCCGGCGGCATGTACTTCACCCCGATCATCAACCATCCGGAGGTGGCCATCCTCGGCACGGGCCGCATCACCGAAAAGCCGGTGGTGAAGAACGGCGAGATCGTGGCCGCGCCGGTGATGACCCTGTGTCTCAGCTTTGACCATCGCCTGATCGACGGCGCGCTGGCCCAGCGCTTTGTCAACACCCTCAAGCAGCTCCTGAACGATCCGGAGCTGCTCCTTCTGGAGGTGTGATCATGGTCGTCGGAGAATTCACCCTGGAAGCGGACGTTCTCGTCATCGGTGGCGGGCCGGGCGGGTACGTGGCGGCCATCCGCGCGGCCCAGCTCGGCAAAAGCGTCACCCTGGTGGAGCGGGACAAGCTGGGCGGCGTCTGCCTCAACGTCGGCTGCATCCCCTCGAAGGCGCTCATCTCCGCGGCGAGCACCTACGAGCGCGTCAAGCGCGGGAGTGACATGGGCATCGTCGCCGACAACGTGCGCCTCGACTTTGCCAAGGTGCAGGCGTGGAAGCAGAGCGTGGTGGACAAGCTGACCGGCGGCGTGGCCAGCCTGCTGAAAGGGAACAAGGTCCAGGTGATCAAAGGGGAAGCCCTCTTCGTCAACGAGCGCGAGGTGCGCGTCATCAACGGCTACGAGGCCAACCGCTACCGCTTCAACCACTGCATCATCGCCACCGGGTCGCGCCCGGTGGAGCTGAAGGCCCTGCCCTTCGGCAAGCGCGTCCTGTCGTCGACGGAGGCGCTGTCTCTCGAGGAGGTGCCGAAGCGCCTCGTCGTCATCGGCGGCGGGTACATCGGCGTCGAGCTCGGCACGGCCTACGCCAAGTTCGGGTCCCAGGTGACGATCGTCGAAGGCCTCGATTCGATCCTGTCGGCCTTTGACAAGGAGCTGGTCCGCTACGTCGAGCGGAAGCTGAAGAAGCTCGGCGTCAAGGTGCTGACGAAGGCCCTGGCCAAGGGCGTCGAAGAGAAGGAGGACGGCGTCGTCGTCACCGTCGAGGTCGGCGGCAAGGAGCAGAAGCTGGAGGCCGACTACGTCCTCGTCACCGTCGGGCGCCGTCCGAACACCGACGAGCTGGGCCTCGAGGCCATCGGCATTGCCGTCGACGAGCGCGGCTTGATCCCGGTTGACCGGCAGGGCCGCACGAAGGTGCCGCACATCTTCGCCATCGGCGATGTTGTGGCCGGCCCGGCCCTGGCCCACAAGGCCTCCTACGAAGGGAAGGTAGCGGCCGAGGCGATCGCCGGCCTGCCCAGCGAAGTCGATTACACGGCGATCCCGTCGGTGGTCTTCTCCGATCCGGAAATTGCCGCCGTGGGCCTCACCGAGGCCGAAGCCAAGGAACAGGGCTACGAGGTGGCCGTGGGCAAGTTTCCCTTCGCGGCGAACGGCCGCGCCCTGTCGCTCCTCGAGGCCGAAGGGTTCGTCAAGGTGGTCGCCGACAAGGAGACGGGCACGGTGCTCGGGGTGCAGATCGTCGGCCCCGAGGCGTCGGACCTCATCGCCGAGGCGGCGCTAGCGGTCGAGATGGGGGCGACGCTGGAGGACATCGCCCTCACCATCCACGCCCATCCGACCCTCGGCGAGACGATGATGGAAGCGGCCGAGGTGGCCCTGGGCCACGGCATCCACGTGCTGACGAAGTGACGCGCAGCCACAAGCCGGTCTTGCTGATGCGGCAAGGCTGGCTTGCGTATTTTTGATGGCTGTGGTTTCATTTCACGGTTAAATGGAATGAATATTCAAATAGTTAACCGGTGTTCTTTCGCTTCTTTTCACTTTTTCGTGGCTGCCCCCTTGTTTTCGTGCAAAGCGGCGATTTTCGAAAAAAATCGTTGGTAAAAGGAATAAGCGTGTGGTAAAATCCCAGACAGGACAAGGATTCTTGGCTCCTGAGGCACTCGGGTTGCATTCGTGTGACTCGCTTCAAGAGGATTGAAAGTTGCAACGGCGATGCGTATCGCAGTTGGGTGGCCGTTGCATTCGTGTGACTCGCTTCAAGAGGATTGAAAGACGCGGTTCCGGTGGAAGCCGTCGACGACGATGTACGTTGCATTCGTGTGACTCGCTTCAAGAGGATTGAAAGAAGGGTAGAAGGTTATGGGGTATATTGTCTGTGACGTTGCATTCGTGTGACTCGCTTCAAGAGGATTGAAAGACGCCTGCCCTGCCTCAAGACATCAAAAAAATTGCGTTGCATTCGTGTGACTCGCTTCAAGAGGATTGAAAGCGATCATGCGCTTGCCGAAATCGGCCCCAAAGTCCCACGTTGCATTCGTGTGACTCGCTTCAAGAGCATTCCTGTAATGAAACATGCGGGGGTTTGAGCAAATGAAAACCTCCTGATATCGTGGTGGTGTCAGAAGAAGCACCCGCCACCACGAAAATCAGGAGGTAGTACCCCTATGATAGCACAAAATCGCAAGCTTGCCACCATTAACGATTCCACGCTCATCGTAGCCGTTGATATCGCGTCCCAGAAACACGTGGCACGTGCGATTAACTGGCGTGGGCACATCCTTGGCGAACCGTTGATCTTTGACAACCGACTTGAGGGGTTTGAGGTGTTCTTACAGTGGATCCGTCAGCTGCAGGCGAAACACGGGCTTGTGGACGAAAATGAGAAAATAGTGCATTTTAAAAAATTTTAGTTTATTTTTTACAAATTTGTGACAGTAAAAGCAAAAGAATTTGTCGAAAAAGTTGGTAGAAAGCGCTTTCATTTAGGAGGGATTCTGATGTCCGATCAAAAACAGCGCCGAAGAGTGTTGATGGCCAGTCTTGTCGGGAACTCCATTGAATGGTTCGACTACTTTTTGTACAGCACGGCTGCTGGTCTTGTGTTTAACCAACTGTTCTTTCCCAAAAGCATGGATCCGCTTGTTGCGCTTATGGCGTCATATCTCACCCTCGCGCTCACCTTTGTCTTTCGACCGTTAGGTGGCATTCTCTTTGCTCACATTGGGGATCGCATTGGCCGAAAGAAAACGCTTGTCATGACACTCATGCTGATGGGCTGTTCAACCGTTTTGATCGGACTCCTTCCCACGTACGAACAAATCGGTATTTGGGCACCCATCCTGCTCATCATCCTCCGCATCATTCAGGGATTTGGCATTGGCGGTGAATGGGGCGGCGCGCTGCTCATTGCCGTTGAACATGCCGAAGGAAAACGCCGTGCCTTTTTCGGAAGTGTTCCCCAAATGGGAATTCCCATCGGTCTGCTCCTGGGTACATTCTCCTTGTCCGTCATGAGCATGGTGACGACAGAAGAGCAATTTCTAAGCTGGGGATGGCGTGTACCGTTTATCCTCAGCATTGTCCTGGTGCTTCTTGGCCTCTGGCTCCGCAAGGGCATTGATGAAAGTCCGATCTTTAAAGAAGCCCAGGAACAAGGAAAAGTGGTACGCATTCCGATTCTGGAAACCCTTTGCAATTATTGGAAAGAGACGCTCATCTCTGTTGGCTTAAAAGTTGTAGAAACCGCTCCGTTCTACATCTTTGGAACATTTGTTGTAAGTTATGCAACCCTGCAAGGCTATAGCAAAAGCACAGCACTCAATGCCGTTGCCATTGCCTCGCTGGTGACAGCCATTTTGATTCCTTATATGGGGATTCTAGGAGATCGAATCGGCCGAAAACCGCTTTATATCGCTGGAACAATCGGAATTATCCTTTTTGCTTTCCCGTATTTCTGGATGATTCACGGAAAATCGGATCTACTTCTGATATTGGCCACAATCATTGGTTTAGGGATCTTGTGGACACCGGTTACGGCGGTTCTCGGAACGCTCTATTCCGAAATCTTTAGCACACAAGTTCGGTATACGGGCGCGACGCTGGGTTACCAAATTGGTGCTGCAGTAGCTGGTGGAACCGCTCCTTTCATCGCCACAGCGCTTTTAGGAACATTTAACAGCTGGATTCCCATTGCCATTTATCTGGTTTTGACCTCCCTCATTTCGCTTCTTTCCATCGTTTCCGTCCGTGAAACCAAAGATAGCTCTTTGAATTAAAAAACGGGGGTTTTCCCCCGTTTCAGACTGCAGACAAACTCCCTCGGTGCCAACGCAGCCGAGGGAGTTTTCTTGTCGTCTGAGAACAAAAAGGATACCGAAATGAAGGGCATGGCGCCCTGTTTTTCCTAACCTCCATAACCAATTTGCTAGTTTCTTCAAATTCATACAAGCAAAAACAAGCATCGCCTGCATTGTCACTTTTTCCAACCCACGCAACGTGGTCCAACGCAAGCCATGCTTCTCCTTGAGATCCGCAAACACACGCTCAATCGTTTCCTTTCGGCGTGCATATAGGCGTTTATTCACTTCTGTATGGCGCAGGTGCTCCACTTCCTCCATGTAATGGGCCCAGATATGGCGGCTTATGCGCTTAACCGCGTCATGGCTTTCTGGGCACTGGGAGCGGAACGGACAAGAGCGACATGTGGTGGCATCGGAACGGTAGATTCGGTAACCCTCACGGGTCGTGGTTTCGTAGGTAAGGACTTGTCCGGCAGGACAAAGATAGCAATCGTAGTACTCATCGTACACGTAATCCTGCTTTCGATACCTTCCGTCTTTTGTGTGGGGACGGGTATACGGCATGACCGGACGGACCTGTTGGTCCAAGAGGTACTTGCTGATATAGGGCGTTTTATACCCCGCATCCACCGCGACAGCGCTGGGTTTTCCGACGTGCTTGACGGCTTGCTCGAACACATCCGGGAAGACCTGACTGTCATGAACATTGGCGGCCGTGACGACGGCACTGACGACAAAGCCGTTTTGGTCGCTGGCTGCATGGAAGGAGTAAGCGAACGTCTGTTCCTTTTCGTTTTTGACAAACCAGCCGCTGTCCGGATCGGTGGTGCTTTTTTTCACCTCCTTCCAGACGGCTTTAGACTTTTTTGGCAACGGCTTTTTCCCGTGCGATACGCGGTCTTGGTTGATTTCCTCTTCCAGAAGTTCTTGATATTTCTTTCCTTCTTCCTGAACGAGCCGCTTGATGAATTTTCTCTTGTTGGCATTGGCTTTGACATGGGTGGAATCAATATACAGCACGGAAGGGTCGACCAGCCCGTGATGGCAGGCTTCTTCGAGAATGCGCGTGAAGATCCTTTCAAACAGGTCGGTACCCTTGAATCGGCGGACATAGTTTTTTCCAAACGTCGTGAAATGGGGAATGGGCTGGGTGAGATCGTATCCCAAAAACCACCGGTAGGCGAGATTGGTTTCGATTTCCTTGATGGTTTGACGCATGGAACGGATGCCGAACAGATACTGGATG
>NZ_BMOF01000043.1 GCF_014646935.1 Calditerricola satsumensis
TAAGATTTCGATGTGAGTGATCCAGTCTCCCTTCGGTTAGATTTTAGCTGAGTGATTGCGACCTGTTGCATTGCGCATTCCCCACTGTGATACAATGATGCTATATCAGACAAGCCAACCAAACATACCAAACATTTAAATCCTAAAACGGAAATAAGGTTCCAATCCCGATCCCGGCCCACGGATTGCGGCTCGGTGAATGGGCCAGACGCAACGTTCGCGTTGGGGCTTCCAGCTTTTCTCGCACAAACGGAGGGTTTCGAAGATGAACGCACGAAAAGCCAGCGAATCGCGCACCGTGATGACCGATATCGTCCTGCCGCCGGACACGAACACCCATGGGACGATTTTCGGCGGACGCGTCATGGCGTATGTGGACCGCATTGCCAGCATCGCGGCCATGCGCCACTGCCGCCGCCCCGTCGTCACCGCTTCCAGCGACAGCCTCGATTTTCTGGCCCCCATTCGCGTGGGCGACGCCATCTGCATTGAAGCCTTCGTCACGTGGACGCACAAAACGTCCATGGAGGTGTTTGTCAAAATCGAAGCGGAAGACCTCCTCACCGGCAAGCGCCGGCTGACCTCAACCTCCTATCTCACCTTCGTCGCCCTCGACGAAAACGGCAAGCCCACCCTTGTCCCGGAAGTGATCCCCGAGACGGAAGAGGAAAAGTGGCACTACGCCAAAGCCAAGGAGCGCTACGAAATGCGCAAGAAGCGGCGCGCCGAACTGCTCAATCGCACCCTCTGATGCACAAACGGCAAGGGGCACGGTCAAATCCCGTGCCCCTATGAACGAAGGGTATGATGTCCGCGCTTTCGCCACATTTCCACGACAAGGAGGCTTCAGCCGTGTCACTCGGGCAAACCATTCGCACCCTTCGTCAGCGTCGCGGCATGTCGCAGTCCGAATTGGCCGAAGGCATTTGCACGCAAAGCGAGATCAGCCGCATCGAAAACGACCTCGTGCTGCCTCAGCTCAACACGCTCAAAAAGATCGCCGCGCGGCTTGGCGTCACCTTGTATGAACTGAGCGAAGGCAGCGAAGAGAGCAGCCAGCGCATCGAAACGCTGCGCCGCATCCACCGGTACGTTCGCCAGCAGAAATGGCAAGAACTCGCCGCGCTTTTGGACGAGGAGGAACAGTCGGCCGCATCACGGGAACCCTTTTTCCGCGCCGCGCTGACCTGGGCCCGCGCCGTGGTGGTGATGGAGGCGGAGGAGAAACCGCACCGCGCCATCACCCTGTTGCACAACCTGCTGCACAAGATGGTGCCGCTCACGCTGGCGCTGCAAGGCCAAGTGGAAATGACGCTGGGCGACGCCCTGCTGCGAACGGCGCAGCCAGAGGAAGCCCGGCACATTCTCGAGCGAGCCTTTCACCGCATGGAATCCGCCCCTTCCCAATACGAGCCGTGGGTCCCCGTCCGAACCGCTTACCTGCTCAGCCTGGCGCACTGGCAATTGCAACAGGCCACCCGAAGCCTCTATTGGGCGGAAACCGCCCTGGAACTGGCCGACGCGCACGACCTAAGCTACCTCGTTGGCCAGGCGCACCTGCAAGCGGCCGTCGTGTTGGCGCATACCGGGCGATCGGCGGAGGCGCATCGCCACCTGGAGAAAGCCGCGTGCGCCGCACGGTTGACCGACGACGCCAGCCTGCAAGCGGAGATCGCCCAGTGGGAAGGGATGCTCTTTGCGCAGCGGCAAAATTCCTGAGACGGCGAAGGATGGGAACGACAGGCTGACGCGTTATCGGGATTTGGCCATGATTTGTTCAAAACTCTGACACAACTGTTCGCCGGCCTTCTTTGCTACAATCAAAAGAGGAACCTGTTCCCATGGCAAAGGAGGCGAAAACGTGAAAAACTTGCTTTCCTATTGGCGTCCCGCGCTGGTCGCCGCCGCGATCGCCCTTGCCCTCACCGGCTGCGGTGGAGCGAAAGAAGACAACCAAGGCACACAAGGAGGGCAGACGGAGCAAGGCCAGCAGCAGGGCGGACAAGCCCAGCAGCCGTCGGGTGACGGTTATGACGTCGCCAAGGCGGAAGCCTTGTACAAGCAAAACTGCGCCGCCTGTCACGGCGGGAACCTGGAGGGTGCCGTGGGCCCCAATCTGCAAACCGTTGGCTCGCGGCTGAGCAAGGACGAGATCCTGAACATCCTGCAAAACGGGAAAGGGACAATGCCGGGCGGCCTCGTGAAGGGCGAAGACGCCGAAACGCTGGCCGCGTGGCTGGCCGACAAGAAGTAAGGCAGAAGTTCCCGCATTCCCCCTGCTGCCTATGGCGCGGCAGGGAATTTTTTTGGCAACGCCAACGTTCCCTCCAGACAGGCCCATGCCAGGCGCATAAAAAAGCTGTTGACCGACTTCGGCCAACAGGCGCATCCTCAGGTTACCGAACCGTAACCGCAAGTTCCTTGTGATCATGCAGCGGTTCCTTCTCCACATGCACGCGAACCCGATACGCCCCCGGCTCCGGAAAGGCTACCGTCGTCACATAGGTGCCCGGCTGCTCCTCGTGGGCATCGGCGAAGGCGCGTTTCTGGGCACCTTCCCGCCCGTATTCCAGCCGCACCCGGGCTCCGGAAAGCGGGTGCCCCCCTTGCGCCACGACGATGGAAATGCGCTCCTTCTTGCCCGCGACAATCGGCTCGTCCATCTTGACGTCAAGGGTCAGGCTCCCGTGATCGTGGGAGTGGCCCTCCTTTTTCGGGGCTTCCGCTTCCGCCGGGTTCCCCACGACAAACGTGGTTTCCTCCATGCTGTGCATCTCGCGGGCGGTCACGTGGTACATCACGTGGTAACGCCCCGGTTGGTCAAGCCGTTTCCGGGCCTCATAGACGCCTTTGCCGCGATGCGCGGCGGGAAGGAATTCGTGCTGCGCATCGCCCTCACGCCACAACTCCACCTTCGCCTCTTGGGCATCGTCCACCGGTTTTCCATCTTGCGTGACCGAAAGGCGGAAGGTCACCTCATCGCCCGGTTGGATCGTTTGCGGTTCAATGGTCAGGGTCACGGCAATCGGCGAGGACGGAGCGGGCGGCTGCGTCGCGTTTTGGCAAGCGCCGAGCAGCACAGCCATGCCGATGAGTCCCACTGCCATGCCCAGGATCCTGCTGATACGCACGGATATCCCTCCTCAATTCCTCCGCTGGAGATTCGGCCACAGCATGTCTCTCCCAGTATAGGGCAAGCGCGTTCCCTTCCCAATGGCCCTTAAGAGCCATGAGGCGGTTCCCACGCCGACGGCTGAGGCGCGATTGAAAAATGTTCACTCATCATCGATTCTAGACAAAGAAAAATACCCTCCCTATCCCTCAAAAGGGCTAGGTTGTGACAAATGATTGGCTTTGTTTCTTCAGTCATGGCCCTCGTTGGGAGACGCACGCAAAAACCCCTGAAGCCCGAAGCTTCAGGGGCACTGTGCTTCATTGGCCATCCCCACGAATCGACCCGTTACGCGTTCGCATCGGTCCACGCCACGGGAATGCCCTCAGCTCGGCAGAAGGGTCGAGGCCAAGACCCCGCCGAGGATCAGCAGAATCAGCGCGACCGCCAGCTCCAGCCGCAACGCCCAAACAAGGATGAACCTTGCTCCCTGGCGCCGCGCCTTTTCCCCTTCCCCGCTCGCGTCTACCCGGGGAAGCACCAGAAAGCGGATCACAGCGGCAAGCAGCAACGCGAGGGCAGCGAGAGCCAGCTTGACGGACAGAAGAAGGCCATCGCCTGTGACCCACAGGTTGCTCCACGCGGATCGCCGCATCCACGCCATCAGCAACCCCGTTCCCCAGCCCACCGCCAGCACAGGCAGTGTCACGGTGAAAAAGCGGCGCAACCCCGAAACAAGCGGCGAAGGCATTCCCCCGTTTACGCGACCCTTGTCCGTGACAGCGACGAAGGCGGCCAATCCGCCAACCCACGCGGTCCAAGCGAAGAGGTGCAAGGTGTGCGCGAGTTTGGTCAACCATCCATACGGCTGGGATGCGGGAACATCCAAGGCGTGCGCGGTAAACGGAAACGTCAGCATCAACGCCGCCAATAAACCGGCAAGGATCTGCTGGCGCAGGCGGGGCGCAAGCTGAACCTGTTCCAGCTGCCCCATTCCCCATAACAACAGCGGACGTAACCACGCCGCAACGCCGATTGGCGTGGTAAACATGACGGTATGGACATTCAGCCAGAATGTCACGCCAAACCAGGGGCCTGAATTAAACGCTTGAGCGAACAGGAACACCCGAGCGAACCCTGTGAGGAGAAAGAACCACGTTGCGGCACGACGAACACGCTGCTGAACCTCCGGCGATTGCCATCCCAGATCCCGTAACGCCGGTTCTCGCGCAGCCGCCCAGCGCCACAGGCCAAGGATGCACACCACCGCGAACGCCACCAGCAGCTCGGCAGGACGCAACCAGCTATCGATCAGCCTCAGGAGATCGAAAAGGGGACTCACGCCTGGAACCACGCAAAACGTCAAGGGCTTCACCCCTCGCTTCTCCCTGATTACGGCATCCACCCGCGCTCGTACGCATACCGCGCCAGCTGAACGCGATTTTCAAGGTGCAGTTTATTGAGAATGTTTTTCAAGTGATTCTTGACCGTGTACTCGGAGATGCCCAGCTCCTCGGCGATCTCGCGGTTGGTTTTGCCTTGCGCCACCCGGTGCAAAATTTCCCGCTCCCGTTTGGATAGCGGGTCCTCGTTCTCCGGCGGGGCGGCGCGCTTCTCCGTGAGCTCGCGCAAGATGCACAGCGCCAGCTCCTTCGACAGGGGCGCCTCATCGACGGCCACGGCCCTTAAATAGGTCACCCACACATCGGGAGGCAGATGCTTCACCAGGTAGCCCTGCGCCCCCCTCTTGATCGCTTCGAATAGATGGGTGACCTCATCGGAAACCGTCATCATTACAATCTTGACGTACGGGAAGCGCTCCTTGATGCGTTTTGTCGCCTCAAGGCCGTCCATGCCCGGCAGCTTGATGTCCATCAGGATGAGGTCGGGCATGTGCTGCTCCGTCAGCGCAAGGGCTTCTTCGCCGCTCGTGGCTTCGGCGACGATCTCAAACTCCGGCGCAGCCTGCAGGATGTCGCGCACCGCTTCCCGCGCGTGCGCATGATCGTCGACAACCAGCACGCGGATCCGCATGGTCACGCTGGCTCCTCCCTTCGCACTTCAAACCGCGTGCGCCCGCCATCGCGCGAAAGGCGCAGCGTCCAGCCCATTCGCTCCGCACGTTCACGCAGGATCTTCAGGCCAAAGCCGTCGGGACAAGAAAGGGGATCACCGGTAAAACCCTGCCCGTCATCTTCCACCACCAGCCCCCATCCCTGCTTGGTCTCCCCGCACCAGATGCGCACCGATTTCGCCTGGGCGTGTTTGCGCACGTTGGCCAGCGCCTCGCGCAGGCAGGCGATCAATTCGACCTTCTCGCGGGTGGACAGGCGTGTTTCCGGCAGCGACCAGTCGACGGTCACGTCCAGATCCGTTTCGGCGCGCAGTCGATCGACGAGGTTCTGCACCGTCTGTTGCCATCCTTGGGCGTCACCGGATGCCGAGACCTGCAGGTTGGCGATGGCCTGGCGCACGTCATCGGACAGCTGACGCACGGTCTGACGGATTTGGTGGAACGCGGCCTCCTGCTCCGGGGTGAGGGTCTGGCCAAACCGATCGAGCTTCACCGCCAGCCAAAACAGCGTTTGGGCAATGCCGTCGTGCAGCTCCCGCGCCAGATTGGCCCGCTCTTCGAGGGCCGCTTTTTCCACCTGCGCGCGGTGCAAGTCGCGTTGCATGCGCTCGAGCAGGCGAAGCAAAGGGCGCAAGAATACAATCGATACCGCAAACACAAGAATCGGCGTGAGCCAGTTCCCCGCTTCCATTGACAGATACGGCAACAGGAATTCATGGCGCACGTATTCCCACAGCCCCACCGCCAAGGGCGGCAGCAGCAGGATGGACCCTTTCACCAGCCAATACGGCACGGGAAAGCCCCCTTCCGTCACCTTACATTCTTCGCCATTCTTCCCTCACGCCAATCGCACGATAAGCTCGATTCCGTTCGAACTTCTCCGGCAATAGGCTAGTCCTAAAAGAATTATAAAGGAAAAAAGCCGCCCGGCGCGGGCGACCTTCACTTTTTCAACAATCCTTAAAAATTGGCGTACACATACGGATCTTTGGGTGGCTCGACGGCCTTGTCGCGATCCACCTGGATGCGATCGACCAGCTGCCGCCGTAGGCCGCTTCCGTTGCGGCGAGGGTGACCAGGTTGATCTCCGGGGCGCCCTCTCATGCGTCCCCTCCTCGGCAGTCGTCACAGTAGCCGTAAA
This sequence comes from Calditerricola satsumensis, assembly GCF_014646935.1. Lineage (GTDB taxonomy): Bacteria > Bacillota > Bacilli > Calditerricolales > Calditerricolaceae > Calditerricola > Calditerricola satsumensis. Next base: position 6,328 of record NZ_BMOF01000043.1, read on the forward strand.
TCTCAAATTTGTGGCCGGTTATGGTAAACCCCTTCGGCTGGCCCAGCACGGCGTCCATGGGGCACAGGTCGATGGCGATGGTCTTGCCGCACCCGGTGCAAATCAAGTGGTGATGGTGGCGTTCTGCGCCGGCGCAGGCGAAACGATAATGCTTCTCTCCGTCCAATTCCGTCGACTCGAGGATGCCCAACCGTTCGAACAGGGACAGGTTTCGGTATATGGTATCGAAGCTGACGCGGGGATATTCCTCCTGCATGTACGCGAGCACATCCCTCGCCGTCAGGTACCGCGTTTCCCGGGCGAAGATGTGGACCATCTTTTCGCGCTTCCCCGTATACTTGTAGCCGTGCTCCTTCAAGCGTGCCAGTGCCGTTTTGACATCCATGCGGTTCTCCCCTCGCCTACCCTCGTTCCCGCAGATGCCGGTACACCGCGGCGACCAGCAAAAAGAACAGGGCCACCAGAACAATGGTTCCGCCCGTCGCCAACCGAAATCCATAGGCCAGGGCGAACCCAATCGCCACCGACAGCTCGCTGATGGCGAGGGACGCCACCAGGGTGCGCCGAAAACCGCTCGCCACCAGCATGCCCGCGGCCACCGGCACCACCATCAGCCCGGAGACGAGCAGCACCCCGACGGCCCGCACAGCGGCGGAAATCGTCAGGGCCATCATCACGATGAACGCGTTCTCCACCGCCCGGACCGGAATGCCGACCACCCGGGCGTACTCGGCATCGAATGTGACGGCGAAGAGCTCCTTGTACAGGAGGGCGACGCCGCCGAGCACGAGCGCCGTGGCCACCGCCACAAGCTGCAGGTCGGCCGATTGCACGGCGACCAGATTGCCAAACAGATAGCCGGCCAAGTCGGCGCCAAAGCCGCCCATCAGCCGGAAGAGGACGACGCTGGCGCCGAGGGCGACGGCGAGCAGGATCGGCACGGCCAGCTCGGCGAATTGGGCGTAGGCGCGGCGCAGCCCCAACACGGCAAAGGCGCCGAGGACAGCGAAGGCCATGCCGTACGCCGGCGGGGTGAGGGACGCCAAAAACGGGACGGCGCTCCCTGCCATGGCCCCGACGGCCACCCCCAACAAGTTCACGTGCGCCAGCACTTCGCCGATCGCCGCCAGCCGCCGCGCGACGAGAAACAGCCCCATGATCGGGCAAAGAAGCCCCACCATCGCCCCGGTGAGCAGGGCGCGCTGGACGAGCGAGCCATCGAAAAACCCCTCCATATCGACGCCTCCGTCCGCGCCGTCCCCGGCGTCCCGCGCGACATCCCGCGCCGCCGGGCCGACGATCTCACGTACAAGCATATCACGGATGGGGAACCACGCCAAACCGCTTCGCCACAAGGACCAAGAGCAGGATCGCCGCGGCCAGGAGGACGATCACCCCGCCCGTCGCCAAATCGAGGACGTAGGAGAGGACCAGTCCGCCGAGAACGGCCAGCTCCGAAAAGCCGACGGCGTAGACGAACACCTGTTTAAAACTGCGGGCCATCTGCAGCGCGGCGGCAACGGGGAGCGTGATCAGCGACGAGACAAGGAGGAGCCCGACGATGTTCATCGCCACCCCGATGACCGCCGCCACAAACACGACGAAGACGGCGTGAATGGCCCGTCTGGGGATGCCCGCCACCGCCGCCCCTTCCTCGTCGAAGGAAAGGAAAAACAGCTCCTTGTACAACAGGACGACAGTGGCGAGAACGACCGCTCCCACGAGAAGCACGATGGTCAAGTCGGCGCGGGAGATGGCGATCAGGCTGCCAAACAGGTACCCGAACACATCGCCGTTGAACCCGTCGGCCAGGCTGATCAGGACCGCCGCCAAAGCCGTCCCCGCCGAGAGCAGGATGGGCAGCGACAGATCCGGGTACGACCGAAAGATGCGGCGGAGATGCTCGACAAAAAAGGCGCCCGCCACCGAGAAGGCCATCCCCACGTACACCGGGCTCACCCCTTGCAGCGCGGACACCGTTTTCTGCAGAAAGAGTCCCGCCGCAACACCGGAGAGGGCAACATGGGCCAGCGTGTCGGCGATCAGCGACAGGCGCCGCACGACAAGAAACACGCCGACGATCGGGCACACCATCCCGACGACGAGGCCCGCAAGGAGCGCTTGTTGCAAAAAGGGGAAAGTGAAAAACGCCTCGAACACGGCTACTCTTCCCCTCAGCTTCTCGTTGGTTGCGCGCGTCCGTGGTTGTGTTCCAACACGCGCACCTCGTGTCCGTAAAGCCGGTGCAGGATCTCGTCTCGATGGGCGGCAAACTCCCGCGAATCCCCGTGGAAATGCAGCCGTTTGTTCAAGCAGGCCACGCGATCGACCATCGACGTGATGGCGCCGATATCGTGGGAAACCAAGAGCAACGTGAGGCCCAGCTCCCGGCGCATCGACGCGAGCAGGGCGAAGAACTGGGCCACCGACTGCTCATCGACCCCGACGGTCGGCTCATCCAGGATGAGGAGTTCCGGATCGGCCACCAGGGCGCGAGCGATAAACACGCGCTGCTGCTGCCCGCCCGACAGCTTGCCGATCGGCTGGCGGGCATACTCGGCCATGCCCACCCATTCCAGCGTTTGGTACACCTTTTCCTTCTCCCGCTTCCCCATCCACTTGAAGAGGCCCATCTTGCCAAACAGCCCCATCGCCACCACTTCAAAGACGGTGGCGGGAAAGCCGCTGTTAAAGCTGTTGGCCTTTTGCGACACGTACCCGATCTTGGTCCACGCGCGAAAGCGTTCGAGGGGCTGACCGAAGAGGCGGATCTCCCCCCTGTCCGGCTTGAGCAGGCCGAGAATCAACTTGATCAGGGTCGATTTTCCGCCGCCGTTGGGCCCCACAAGGCCCACAAACGCGCCGCGCTCGACGGTCAGGTTGACGTCTTCCAGCACGAGGCGGTCGCCGTACGAAAAGGAGACATTTTGCACGTCCACAACCGGTTTGCCTGCGTTCATGATGCGACGCCAAGGGCTTTCTTCAAGACGGCAAGGTTTTCCCGCATCACGTCAAAGTAGTCCTTCCCCTTGGCCCGTTCCTCCTTTGTCAAACCTTCCAGCGGATTGAGCGTCAGGGCTTCCGCCTTGAGCTGCTCGCGCACCACTTCGGCCACTTTGTTGCTAACAAGGGTTTCGAATAGGATGTATTTTACGTTGTGTTCGCGGGCGAAGGCAAGAATCGCCTGCAGGTCCTTCTGACTCGGTTCGTCAGACGGCGCCAAGCCCGCAATGGCGATCTGCTTCAGCCCGTACCGATCGGCCAAATAGCCGTAGGCGCTGTGCGACACGATGATCTCCTTGCGCGGGGCCTGTTTCACCGCCGCTTCGTACTCGGCATGGAGGCGATCCAGCTCGGCGGCCAGCTTCTGATAATTCCCCTCGTAGATCGCCTTCCCTTCCGGATCGGCCTGGATCAGCGCATCGCGAATGGCCTGGGCGATGGCCTTGGCGCGCAGCGGATCGAGCCACACATGTGGATCGTTCGGCAGGAGGCGCACGTGTTCGGCCGCCTGGACGATGACCATGTTTGACGTGTCGACGGCATCCAGCACCTCGTCGATCCACCGCTCAAAGCCGGCCCCGTTGTACACAAAGACGTCCGCTTCGCTCAGCTTGACCACGTCCTTGGGCGTCGGCTCAAATTCATGCGGCTCTGCGCCCGGCGGCACCAGGTTGTGCACCTCGACGCGGTCTGCGCCGATTTGCTCGGCGAAGAACTGGTACGGATACAGGCTGGTGTAGACGGTAAGCTTCTCCGCATTATCCCCCTGTTCACCCACCGAAGGCGCGGCGCTTTGCCCGCAGCCGGCCAGCACCAGCAACAGAGCCAGCCACGCGGCCCACCCCTTCAACGAACGCGGAACTCGTCGCACGGTGATTCCTCCCTCCTCCGCGGGATCATGGTTTTCGTCTCCTTCGGGACCGTTCCGACCCAACTCCCCTTCGATTATACGAACACGCCTACCTCCTGTAAACAGGAACAATTTCGATTTAACGCTGCGCCTTACCCCGCAAAGCCCGCGCAGATCCAGGCGAGCAGCCCGGAAAAGGCCAAAGCTCAAAGCCGCTCTGGTGCGTCATCCAATTCCCATGTGCTTCAACACGACGCCACAGCCACCGACGGATGCGCCGGCACCGACAATGACGACGTCGTTCGTGGCGAGGTCCGGCATCGCGGGTTCCTCCCGTAAATCGTAATAATTACGATTTTAATCGTAACCGGGGGATCATCCCGCTGTCAAGGCGCCTGCGCGTTCAGAAAAAAACCACCAAAAAAGACCGGCTCCGCTTCACACCAAACGGTCCGGTCTGTCGTCCGCCCACGCCTCGAGTTGTTCGAGAAACGCGCGTGACTTGAGGCGCACGCCGACGTGTGCATCCCAGAAGGCGTGAAACAGCCGGCGCAGCTGGGCTTTGGTTTCCGCTTTCACGTTGATGGTGCCGATTTGGCCGACGTTCACGCGCGCCAGCCGCCGCAAAACGCCGGCCGCCGCCGGCGCCAGGTCGAGCGCATCGCGGTCGGCTGGCCGGCAGGCGGAACAGAGAAAACCGCCCTCGCGCACGCTGAACGCCGCCGCCTCCAGCCGCCCGCAGGCGACGCAGGCATCAAGGTGCGGCCGAACTCCGGAGGCGGCGAGAGCGCGCAGCTCATAGATGCGCGTGAGGATTTCCGGATCCTTTCCCGCTTCGATCTGCTCCAGAATGCCCACCAGCTGATCAAACAGGCGCGGGTGCGCTTCCCGCTCGGCCAGGAGGCGGTCCGTCACCTCCAGGATGTAGGCCGCGTACGCCGTTTGAAGCAAATCGTGACGGATGCGGGAAAAGGCGTGCAGGACCTCGCCCTGGCTCAGGGTGGCCAGCTCGCCTCCCGCATGGCAAAGATAAAGGCCGTGCGTAAGCGGCTGCGTCACGGCAGCCAACCGGCTGCGCGGTTTTTTCGCGCCGCGGGCGACGGCCCCCATCTTCCCTTGCTCGCGCGTGAACAAGGTGACGATCTTGTGCCCTTCTCCGTAATCCATCGTCCGCAGAACAACGCCTTCCACCCGAACGAGCATGCCCGGTCTCGCCTCGATTCGCGAATCGGGCGGCGTTCCTACGTCATGACAACCTCCGCCACGTTGCGTTCCTCCTGCTCCTCATGCCGCTTGGTGAGCTCGCGGTACAGGAGGTAGGCCTCGATGTTCCCGGTCGCGGCGAACACGTCCCACGAAAAGTCGCGCACCGCCAATCACCCTTTCGTGACGGATTGGTGCCTCTGTTTGTAGGATAGCCGCCCCACTTCCCGCTATACTGGAAAACGCTGTGCTCACCCTTCCGTAAAGCCAAAGTTTTTCAGGTAAAACTCCTGGTTTCGCCAATCCTTTTTCACTTTGACCCACAATTCCAAGTACACTTTGCTGCCCAACAGGCGCTCGATGTCCTCGCGCGCCAGGCGGCCAATCTCTTTCAGCATGGAGCCCTGTTTGCCGATCAGGATGGCCTTCTGCGAATCGCGCTCCGTGTAGATGACGGCGAGGATGTAGACGACGTCCTTCCCCTCGCGCCGCGTCATCTCCTCGACGACCACGGCCACAGAATGGGGCACTTCCTCCCGCGTCAGGAGGAGCACCTTTTCGCGAATCAGCTCGGCGACGATGAACCGCTCTGGATGATCGGTCACCTGATCGGGCGGATAGTACTGCGGCCCCTCCGGCAAATAGGCAAAAATTTTCTCCAGCAGCGCCTCCACGTTCGTGCCGTGCAGAGCGGAGATGGGCACCACCTCGGCGAACGCGAACGCGTTGCGGTAGGCGTCGGCAAAGGCCAGCACCCTGTCGGGGGAAACCTGGTCGATCTTGTTGATGACGAGAAAGACCGGCGTCTTGACTTCGCCGAGGCGCTCGAGAATGTAGCGGTCCCCCGGCCCGAGGGGTTCCTCCGTCACGTCGGCGAGGAAGAGGATGAGGTCCACTTCCTTTAACGCGTTTTCGGCGACGCGCACCATGTAGTCGCCCAGCTTGTGCTTGGGTTTGTGGATCCCCGGCGTGTCGAGGAAGATGATCTGGCCGCGCGCTTCCGTCAGCACGCCCTGGATCCGGTTCCGCGTCGTCTGCGGCTTGTCCGACATGATGGCGATCTTGTGGCCGATGGCCATGTTCAAGAGGGTCGACTTCCCCACGTTGGGCCGGCCGATGATGGCCACGAACCCCGACTTATGCCCGCTTTTCGCGTCCATGGAGATCCCCCCGTCCAAAGGCGCCGGGCAACAGCTCGGCCACCGTCTTGACCTCCGCGTCCCCTTTTAGGTTGGCCAGAATCACCGGCATGTCCGGCGGACACAGCTCGGCCAGCACCTGGCGGCAGGCCCCGCAGGGCGGCACCGGTCTTGGCGTGTCGGCGATGACGGCGAGCTTCACAAAGTCGCGCGCCCCCTCCGACACGGCCTTGAACAGCGCCGTCCGCTCGGCGCAATTGCACAGCCCATACGCCGCGTTTTCGATGTTGCACCCCGTAAACACCCGACCGTCGCGCGAAAGGAGCGCCGCGCCGACCGGAAACTGTGAATACGGCGTGTAGGCGCGGTCGCGCGCTTGGCGGGCCCATTCGATCAGCGTGCGGTCGTCCATCGGCGCGTCACCTCGCTCCCATGTGCCTTCCTACGGCGTTTGGCTTGTCGTCGTTGCAATGCATTTCCGGCAAAACCACCGGCGAGCCCTCCTGCGGCAGGACCACCCCGCCCGAAATGACCAGCTTCAAGCCGTCTTCCACGGAGAGATCCAGCGGGTAAACCTCCTCGCGCGGAACGAAGAGCAGCCAGCCCGATGTCGGGTTGGGCGTCGTCGGCAAAAAGACGGGCACGCACGCTTTTCCCGTCGTCTTTTCCAGCGCCTTGACGGCATTCCCCGTGACAAAGCCGATGGCGTACATTCCCGTGCGCGGGTACTCCACCAGCACGACGCGCTGGAACATCGAGCGGTCCTGCACGAACGCGTTGGTGATCTGCTGCACAGTGGTGTAAATGGTGCGGGCGATCGGAATGCGCGTAAAAAAGCGCTCCGTCTGGCGGATCACCTGCCGACCAATGATGCTGCGCGTCGCCATCCCTACGGCGACGAGAAGCAGCACGGTAACCAGGAGCCCAATGCCTGGAATCCGCTCCGCAAAGGTAAGGCCCAAGAAGTGCAGCCCGGCCGCATCCCGCGTCACGAGGCCAATCTGAACGAGAAAGTTGGAAAACATGACCCCCAGCGTGCGGTCCGCCATGTCGAACAGCATGCGCAACACATAGATTGTGGCAAAGGTCGGCAAGAGCACGAGGAAACCCATCAGCAAGTGGTTGCGAAACTGTCGAACCATCGTTCGCCGCATTCTCCCCTCGCCAATCCCCTACACGTGTATGGAAACGCCAATCCCTAACAGGATGCCCAGCGCGCCGCCGAGCACAACCGTTCCAAGCGCGCGCCAGCCCTTCTTTTGCCACGCCCAGAGGCTCACAAGGACAAGCAAGCCCGCCGCTATCCACACGCCGCCCAGCGCCGTCACCAAGCCGGTCCCCCACAAGGCCCGCCCGTCGACCAACGGCAGCGCCGACCACAGCGCCGCCAGGGCGATGGCCGCGCACGCGACGACGAGGACGTGAAGGTCGCGGTACGGCCACACACCACCGGTTGCCCACTGCCACAGCGGCGGGCCAAAGACGAGCAGACCGCACAGCACGGCGTACCCGGCGACCACCAGGACGGCGCCGGCCGCCGCGTCTTTGGCCACTTTGGCGAGGGGATGGCAGCGGGACGTGGCCAAATCGACGGCGCGCTCGATGGCCGTATTGGCCAATTCAAAGCTCATCACCAGCGCCACCGCCGTTACCACGCGCCAAAAGGCCGCCTCCGGAAAGGGCACAAACAAAAACGGCACAAGCACGGCGCTGGCAACGGCAACGTGCACGCGCATGTTGCGCTCGGCGCGAACCGCGGCGCCGATGCCTTCCCATGCCCTGCGCAAGGCGGCGACGGGGGATCGCTGGGCCACGTGGGTTCCCCCCCTTTAGCGGCGAAGGCCAAACCGCTGCAGAATCGCTTCCTGGCGGGCGAACATCTCCCGCTCCTCTTCCGGCGTCTGGTGATCGTAGCCCAACAGATGCAAAAAGCCGTGTACAGCGAGAAAGGCCAGCTCCCGTTCGAAGGAGTGGCCATACTGCGCGGCCTGTTCAGCGGCGCGGGGCACGGAAATCACGATGTCCCCGAGGGGCTCGGGCCCCTCCGGCACCTCGCTTACGGCCGTTTCCCCTTCGCCCGGTTCGCGCATGGGGAAGGAGAGGACGTCTGTGGGCCGATCGATGCCGCGCCAGGTGCGGTTCAGTTCGCGAATCCGTTCGTCGTCGGTCAACGTGACGCAAACTTCCGCGTGGGACACGTCCTCCGCCTCTGCCGCCGCCTGCAGCACCTCCTCGATGAGGCGCAGGTGGTCGTCGCGGAGCGGCGCCCCGTCATACTCGGTTACGATGTCCACCGCAATGGCCATGATGCGTCTCTCCTCGCTCTCGACTCTCCGGATCACCGCGCGGCGGCGGTCGACTCATCGCGCCGGACGTCCGTGGGGTATTCAATGCGCGAATGGAACATGCCGATCAGCGTCTCGACAATCGTGCGCGAGATGATCTCCAGCTCCTTGAGGGTCAAATCGCATTCGTGGAACTGGCCGTCGTCGAGGCGATCTTTGACAATGCGCCGCACCAGCTGGTCAAGCTGGCCCGGCGTCGGCCGCTTCATCGACCGCACCGCGGCCTCGACGCAGTCGCAAATGCCGACAATGGCCGCCTCTTTCGTCTGCGCCTTGGGGCCTGGATAGCGGAAATCCTCTTCGCGCACCTCGCCGCCCGGGTTTTGCTGTTTCGCCTTGTGGTAAAAGTACTTAAGCAGCGTCGTTCCGTGGTGTTGCTCGGCGATGTCGCGGATCGGCTTGGGAATCTTATAGGCCTTGAGCATCGCCACGCCATCGTACGGATGGGCAAGGATGATCCGCTTGCTCAGGTACGGCGACAGGCGATCGTGGGGATTCTCCGCCCCGTACTGGTTTTCGATGAAGTACTGCGGGCGCTTGGTCTTGCCGATGTCGTGATAATAGGCCCCGACACGCGCCAAGAGGCCGTTGGCGCCAATGGCTTCGGCAGCCGCTTCGGCCAGATTGGCCACGACCATGCTGTGATGGTATGTCCCCGGCGTTTCGGTGAGCAGTTTGCGCAGCAGGGGATGGTTCGGATTGGACAGCGCCAGCAGGCGGACGGACGAAAGAACCCCAAAGGCGTTTTCGAAAAACGGGAGCAGCCCCACCGTCAGCACCGTCGACAGCCAACCGCCGGCAAAGGCAAAGCCCACGGCCAGCAGCAACTCGGTCCAGGGGAGCGCCGCGCCATGCCGCGCGGTGAGGAGCACGGCAATGGCCGCGGCGGCGGAAGCAGCCCCGGAGACGGCGAAGCCGGTATAAAGAATGTTGTGGCGCTGGGTCATGCGCCCGATGCTGTACACCCCGGCCACGCTGCCGGCCAACACAACGAGCGCGTAGCGAAAATCGAGGGGCAGCTCAAAACTCTCGTTGTACAACAGCGCGGCCAGCGTGGCAAACAGCACGGATCCGGCAAGGGCCACCCGGTTGCTGACCAGGGCGGCCATCAGCGAGGCGCCGAGGGCGGCAGGGGCGACAAACCCGAAATACGGATAGGGCCGCGATTCCCACAGCGCAATGGCTTTCAGGGCAACCACCTGGACCACGGCAATGAGCGTCACCATCAGCAAGGTGCGGTTGTCCCTCCGCGCCGGCTTCGCGGTCGACGCCAACGTCGTCCACAGGATGGCCACCAGCATCGCCGCCAGTCCGGCCAGGCCCAGCATGGGCCACGGCGAGGGAGACGCCTCCACCAGCCCGAGCAGCTTGGCCTTGCGGTACCCCTCGGGCGTCACCACGGCGCCCTTTTCCACCAGGACCGTCCCCTGTTCGATGGTGACCGGTTTGACGAGGGAGCGGGCGAGCTCCCGACGCTTTTCCGTCTCCGCCTCGTCGTAAAAGACGTTCGGCACCACCGACGCCAGCGCCAGGGCACGGACAACGGTGCGCGCGCTGCGCCCCAGGTCGCTGCGCACAAGCTGTTCGTCCACCTTGGCCCGCGCCGCCTTGACCCCGGTGCCCTGATCAGGGACCCCTTCCAGCATAATCTGCCCCACGGTGTTCACCGTAATGGCGCGGGCGGCCTCCAACGTCTGCGGCGACAAGCGGACCATCGCCGTGTACACCTCATCCGACAGCTCATAGGGAACGATCGCCTTCAGCCGCGCGATCCGCTCGGCCGCCGGCCGGTTGGACGAGGCGAGGGCCTTGGCCTCGGCAAAGATGCGCTCCAGCACCTCAAGCTGGTTTGAGGTGATGCGGTCGTCCCGGCGAAACACCGGCTCGACGCCCGCTTCCGCCCGCTGGCGCGCGCTGCGTCTCCACGGGATCCTCCACGGTGTAGGGAGCAACGAGCGTGACCGGCGACGGCTGGCCCACCTTCAGCTCGTAGGCGGTCGGGCGCACATGCGGCAGGGCAAAGGCGAAGAGGATCCCCCACAGCACCAGCAGGAGCCCGATGCGCACCGCCGCACTCGCGTTCCAGGCCCGCAGGCCCGCGCGCACGCTCCCCCGTCCGCTTTGTGGCATGCTGTCCCCTCCTATCGCGCGGTCGCCCCAACCGTTTCCCGCTGCTCCTCGTACGCCTCGATGATCTTCTGGACAAGGGTGTGCCGGACGACATCGGCTTGCGTGAGGTAGATGAACGCGATTTCCGGGATGCCCCGGAGAACGCGCTCCGCATCGCGCAGGCCCGACACCTTGCCCGGCGGCAGGTCGATTTGCGTCACGTCGCCGGTGATGACCATCTTCGAGCCGAACCCCAGGCGCGTCAGGAACATCTTCATCTGTTCGGAGGTGGTGTTCTGCGCTTCGTCGAGGATGATGAAGGAGTCGTCAAGGGTTCGCCCGCGCATGTAGGCAAGGGGGGCGATTTCAATCAGCCCGCGCTCGATAAACTTGGCCACCGCATCCGGCCCCAGGATCGTGTGCAGGGCGTCGTAAATCGGGCGCAAGTACGGGTTGACCTTCTCCTGAAGGTCGCCGGGCAAAAAGCCCAGGTTCTCCCCCGCCTCAACGGCCGGCCGGGTGAGGACGATCCGCTTCACCTCGCCGCCTTTCAGGGCGTTGACGGCCATGACCACGGCCAAAAACGTTTTCCCCGTTCCCGCCGGCCCGATGGCAAACACGATGTCCCGCTTGCGCATCGCCGCCACATAGTGGCGCTGGCCCAGCGTTTTGACGCGAATGGGCTTGCCCTTGAACGTCACGCCAATCTCCTCGTGAAAGAGGTCCACGAGCTCGTCCACCAGACCGCGGCGAGCCAACTCAATGGCGTACTGGACATCGCCCTCGCTGAGCGAAAAGCCTTTTCGGATCAGGGCGAGCAGGACGCGAAAGAGCTGCTCGACGCGCTGGGCTTCTTCGGGATCGCCTGTAATGGCCACCTCGTTGTTGCGGGAAACGATCTTGGCCCGCGTGGCCGCCTCGATCCGCTTGAGAAACGCGTCGTGCGGTCCGAAGAGCATCAAGCCTTCTTCGGGATCGCGCAACAGGATTTTGTACGTGACAGGTTGCAACGGTCCTCAATCTCCTTGCTCCGGAATGGGCTGCGCCCTGGCGATGTTCTCAAGCGTCACGACGTGCAGTTTCATATACAATGTATCATTCCGCACTACGCTGTGCAAAACCTTTTCCCGCAGGATTCGACCCTCATCGCCGATGCGGCGCAGGACGTCGGCACGGGCCAGCCGCTTCCCGATCGCTGCCGCTTCGGTGGGCGACACGCGCACCTCTTGCAGCTCGGTTTCCAGAAAAACCTCCTTCCTCCACCCGAGCGGCAAGCGTCGGCCGAACAGCGCACCCTCTTCGCGCTCTTCGACAACGCGGTATCGGGCGAAGGGAACGGCCTCGTACCCGCGCAGGCGGATGCGGTAGGTGCCGACGAGGGCATACGTGCGGGCAAACCGCCGCCCGGTGAGCACCTCGCGCTTTTGCACAAGGGGAACGGCCACCTCGCTCTCGTACCACACCTCGGCCTCCACTTTCCCCTCGGCGCCCACGATGCGCGTCTGCCCCTCGTCGCCCATCACCCCAGACACCAGCACCTGTCCTGGGGCCACCCATTCGTTGGGGCGCACCAGCGGACGACCGCGTTCCACAATCAGACGGTGCACCATCCCGCGCTTGGCGGCGACCAAATGGCTCGGCCCCTGAGCGGGCTTCTCTTCGGGCTTCACCTGCTCGACGACGGTGATGCGCACGCGCGTGCCCTTCATTTCAATGCCCACCCACGCCACGTCGGGCAGGCGGGAGAGGAGCTGCCGCTGCAACTCGTCCAATTCCTTCATGTGCGCGCGCCATTGACCCCGCTTGATGCCCAGCTCTTCGGCCACCCGCCGCACCTCCTCGTCGCGCAAGCGCTCGTTGCCGACCACCTCCACGTGCCACACCATCTGCGAGAGCCCGTACAACAGGACGACAAAAAAAAGCAAGCCGGTGACGAATCCCTTGCGCCGCGCCAGGCGGTAGCGCCAAAAGGGCCAACCCCGCTTCGCCACAATGCGCGCGCGAATTCCCAGCGGCCGCCGCGCGCTCCGCAAGCGCCGCACGTCCCGCACCAAAACGGCCAGGCGCGCCTGGCGCTCGCCGGTGATGCGCACATCCCACACGAACACGCCCTGGCGCACGATCTGGTTCAAAAACCGCTCCAGGTATCGTCCGCGAATCGCGAGCACCACATACCCCAGCCACCATTTCAACCACCGGTCGCGCACCGCCCTTTCGCCCCCTCTATTTCAAAAACGTGATGGTGTCGATTTGCCCTTCGACAAACAGCTCTTCCGGCAAAATGGCGCGCAGGACCAGATTTTTTCCGCGGATCACCAGCTGCCCGCTGGTGAGAAGGAGACGCAACTCCTGCTCGTCGAACTGCAAGACGCCGCGATGGTTTTCGATGTACGCGTGAAAGGCGCCGATCATCGTGATCCTGGGCACGTCGAGGAGGGCGTCATCCGGGAGGTCGAGTGTTTGCACCGCCCAGCGACGCAGCCGACGGGTCCACCTGGCCATGCGCCCCGCCTCCTTTTCTCTCACAGGAATATGCGCGGCGCGGACCGGTTATGGCATCAACGAAAACGCCCACCCCGGACCGTTCCGGAGTGGGCGCAGGGGCGTCAGTCGCCGAGCACCTGTTGCACGAGAGCGTTGACCCGCTTTCCGTCGGCGCGCCCTTTCACCTTGGGCATCAGGACGCGCATCACCTTCCCGAGATCCTTCTTCGACGTTGCGCCGACCTCCTGCACCGCATTGCGGATCAGCTCGAGCAGCTCCTCATCGGACAGCTGCTCGGGCAGGTACTGGGTCAACACCTCGATCTCGGCCTTGACCTTGTCCACAAGGTCTTGCCGACCGGCTTTTTCAAACTCGTGGAGGGAATCGCGTCTCTGTTTCAGCTCGCGATGCAGAACGGCGATCACGTCGTCGTCGGTGAGGGGACGACCCTTCTCGATCTCCTCGTTCTTGATCGCGGAGCGTGCCATGCGAATGACCGAGAGCCGAACCGCATCCTTTGCCTTCATCGCTTGCTTCATGTCTTCGGTCAGCCGCTCGATGAGGCTCATGCTTTCCCCTCCAACCTTACTTCCCCCGCTTGCGCGCAGCCGCTTGGGCCTTCTTCTTGCGGCGAACGCTGGGCTTTTCGTAGTGTGCGCGCTTCTTCACTTCGGCCAAAATGCCGTCGCGAGCCAGCGTCTTTTTAAAGCGGCGCAGCGCGCTGTCCAGAGACTCGTTCTTGCGGACGCGAATCGCAGGCACCCTCTTCCCTCCCTCCGCTCAAGCCCTCACAGACCCAGTACCTTCCGTCCTGAAGTCTGTCTGTCTCATTATAGTACACGGTGGGAGGGCGGTCAACGACGCGCAATCACTCAGCTAAAATCTAACCGAAGGGAGACTGGATCACTCACATCGAAATC
>NZ_BMOF01000044.1 GCF_014646935.1 Calditerricola satsumensis
AAACCCAGTCGGCAAGCGATGCCGCGCTCCTGCAGTGGGGACGCACGCTCCGCCACTGGCGCGAAGCGATTCTGGCCTACCACACCTGGCGTGTTTCGAACGGCTACACGGAGGGCGTGCACACCAAAATCAAGCTGCTCAAACGTATCAGCTACGGCTTCCGCAACCGTGAAATCTATGTGCGAAAGATGCTCCTCGCTTTTGTTCCCTTGGCTTGGTTGACCTCGCATCCACAATTATTGACCTAGAGCCCCGTTTCTCTTGCAATTCGCCAGCCGAACCGGTATGCTGTTTCTTGAAGATTTCGTGACAAGGTGAAGGCGATCGCCATCGTTTGTCCGCTCCTGTTCTGGGCGTTATTTGTGAAAACATTCACTTTCACAAAGAGGCCCAAGTCGCTCTCCTACGTTGCGCCGCGTGTAGGGCGTGTCATGCGGTGAAATCTTAATCTTAACGACAAAGGATGGATGTGAGGACGATGAGCACGCCCAAGATTCTCATCCTCGGTGCCGGCTATGGCGGATTGATGACCGCCCTCAAGCTGCAAAAGGAGCTTTCGTACGGCGAGGCCGACGTGACGCTGATCAACAAACACGACTACCATTACATCACAACCCAGCTGCACGAACTGGCCGCCGGAACGGGTGACCCGGAGGATGCCCGGGTGTTCCTCGACGAGTTGCTCGATGCGCGCAAGATCCGCTTCGTCAAAGCCGTCGTCACGGAAATCAAGCCGCAGGAGCGGAAAGTGGAGACGACGGGTGGGACGTTCGACTACGACTACCTCGTGATCGGCCTCGGCAGCGAGCCGGAAACGTTCGGCATCCAAGGGCTGAAGGAATACGCCCTGTGCATTCGCAGCCTGAACGCCGTGCGCATGATCCGCGAGCACATCGAGTACAATTTCGCGCGCTACAAGAACGAGCCGGAACGGGAAGAATTGTTGACCATCATCGTCGGCGGTGCCGGCTTCACCGGCATCGAATTTGTCGGCGAGCTGGCCGATCGCGTGCCGGAGCTGTGCAAGGCCTTTGACGTCGATCCGGCGAAGGTGAAGATCATCAACATCGAGGCGGCGCCGACGGCCCTCCCCGGCTTCGATCCCGAGCTGGTCGAATACGCCATGAACGTCCTGCAGAAGAAGGGGGTCACCTTCCGCATCAACACGCCGATCAAGGAGTGCACGCCGGAAGGGGTCATCCTCGCCAACGGGGAAGAGATCAAGGCCGGGACCGTCGTGTGGACGGGCGGCGTGCGCGGCAATTCGCTCGTGGAAAAGGCCGGCTTCGAGACGATGCGCGGCCGGGTGAAGGTGGACGACTACCTCCGCGCCCCGGGTTACGACAACGTCTTTGTCGTCGGCGACTGCTCCCTTGTCTTCAACGAACAGGGGCGGCCTTATCCGCCGACGGCGCAGATCGCCATTCAGGAGGGCCAGAACTGCGCACGCAACCTTGTCGCCCTCGTGCGCGGCGGGTCCCTCGAGCCGTTCAAGCCCCACATTCGCGGGACGGTGGCGTCCTTGGGGCGCGGCGAGGCGATCGGCATTGTCGGCGGGCGCAAGCTGACCGGATCGGCGGCGGCGTGGATGAAAAAGCTGATCGACTTGCGCTACCTGTACCTGATTGGCGGGCTGTCGCTCGTGCTGCGCAAGGGGCGCCACAAACTCCTGCGCGTCTGATTTCCGTTCAACCGCACCCCATCGGGGGGCGGTTTTTTCCATTTTCCATTGAGATGACGGAAGGAGGGGGGAACCATGCGTGCAAGCGGCGTCTGGCTTGCCGTGTCGGGCCTTGTGCGGCGCGGCGACGAGGTGTTGGTGGTCAAGAAGCGGTACGGGGGAATGAAGGGACTGTATTCGTTCCCGGCCGGGTTCGTCATGCCGGGCGAGACCCTCGACGAAGCCGTGGTGCGGGAAGTGAAGGAGGAGACGGCCGTCGACGCGGCCGTGCGCGGCGTCCTCGGCGTGCGCACCGGCGTGCTCCGCAACGGGGTGAGCGACAACCTCGTCCTTTTCCTCCTCGATTACGTGGGGGGTACGCCGGAGCCCCAGGAAGGCGAGATCGAGGAGGCCCGCTTCTTGCCCATGGCCGAGCTCATTGCCCATCCGTTGGCTACGGAGTTTTTGCGCACCTTCTTGCCCAACCTCGATGCGCGCCCGGTGCTCACCGGGTGCACGCTGGAGCCTCGTGCCGACTACGGCTACCATCGGTACAAAATTTTCAGGTAACGAATTCCCTCCGTCGTCCGCAGGGGATGTATCCGCTTACTTGGAGGGAGAGGCACAAATTTGCCGACAATTTTGGCTTTCCAAACCCGTTCCCCCGCTGGTATAGTATTCAGTAAAATCCGGAACAAGCAGAAAGGAGCGGAGATTCATGCGCGTGCTCACCACAACGTGCGCGTTTTGTCAGGGGAACGGGTATGTGCACCTGCTCCTCGGCGGGACCGAGCGCTGCCACATGTGCGGCGGGACCGGTCAGCTGGAGGAAGAGGATGACGACGGGAGACGTCACCTTCGTCACCTCGGACGAGAGGAACAGGCCAATTACGGTCGTTGCTGCTCATAAGGGGGCGCTGCGCGAAAAATGGCGGGGATGCGGCTGTAGCGACACGTCCGGTCAGGCGGCCGGGCGTGTTTGTCTTTTTCGCGCCGCTTCCGTAGAGTAGAGGAAGGAGAAACGCGAGGAAGGGGGGAGCGCATCTGAAACTCCGCGGCGCGGTGTGCATTGCGGCGGCTTCCGCCATTTGGGGCGGCATGTACGCCTTCAGCAACTGGGTGTTGGAGCGGGAGTACATTCAGCCCTTCGGCCTGCTCGTCGTCCGGCTGGCGGCGACGGCGCTGGTGCTGGGCCTGCTTCTTGCACGGCAGGGGCGATTGCGACTGGGGGGGGCGCGATTGGCCGATGGCTGTCGCCCTGGGCTTTGTCGGCTTTGTGGTCAGCTTGGGGACGCAGTTTGTCGGCACCAAGTGGGCGGGTGCGGCCAACGGCGCGCTGATCACGTCGACGTCGCCGGCCTTTATCGTGCTCTTTGCCGCTCTCCTGCTGCGGGAGCGCATCACCTGGGTCAAGGCCGCCAGCGTTGCGCTCGCCACCGTCGGCGTGGGGGTGGTCATTGGCCCCGAGGCGCTGTGGTCGGGCAGCGGGGGACAGGCCCTGTGGGGGAAGCTGTTGCTCCTCGTTGCCGGGATGACGTGGGGCCTGTACACGGTGATGGGCAAGCGGTTTTCCCAGCGCCACGGCGCCTTGGCCACCACCTTTTGGGCCTGCGTGACGGGGGCCGTGCTCAACCTGCCCTTCGCCCTCTTGGAACCGGCGCCGCGGCCCCTGGCCGACTGGCCCCTTGCGGCGTGGGCTGCGGTGGCGTACATTGCCTTCGTGTCGACGGCGGTGGCCTTCTTCCTGTGGAACTACGGCTTTCAGCTGATCGACGCCGGCACGGGGTCCCTGTTCTTTTTCGCCCAGCCCCTCGTCGGCGCCCTGCTCGGGTGGGGATGGCTTGGCGAGCCGCTGGGGATGGGGTTTGTCGTCGGCGGCCTGCTCATTGCCGCCGGCGTCGTGCTGGCAACGCGCGACGAGAAACCGGTCCAAGGTGGCACAGCGGCCGTGAAGCGGAAGGGAAGCGGGCCGGGGGCAGCAAAAAACGCGTCCGGATAACGGTGCCGGACGCGTTTGGCCTTCGGCGCGTAAGGCCCGTGCAGGCCGCTTCGCCTACAGGGTGTTGAGCACGTCCATGATGTTGTCGTAATAGATGCACGTGAACATCGGCGTGTCGCGCAGCGTGTAGCGGCTGGCTTCCGTTTCGCGCAGCTCCTGCACGAGGTTGACGAAGTCGCGCGGCTCGTCGCACTCAAAGGCGACGACGAACTCCTGGTCGTCGATGCCGAAGGAGTAGGTCGTGTTCAGCTTCACCGACGGGTACTTGCTGCCGACCTGGATGTGCTCGTCCATCATGCCCTGCCGGGTGGGGAAGGAGAGCTGGTACCAATCGCGCGTCTTCACAAACGGATAGACGAAGAGGTATTTCCCGCGCCCCGGAACGATGTACACGCGCGGATTGGGGTTGGTCGGGTCCATCTTGTCCACATAGACGCTCCGCTTGGTGATGGAGAGGAACGAATAGGCGATGGTCAGGTACTTGCCAAGGCCGGTGTTCATCAGCTTGCTCGTCATCTCTTGGAAGACGCGCAGGTCTTTCGAGATCCGCCACAGCATGAACTCGGCGTCGGCGCGCAGGCCGACGAGAGAGTAGCTGAGGATCATCGTGTCGTCGCGCCCGGCGTACTCCTCCACCACCGCGGCAAACTCCTCTTTGCCCCGCTGCCGCTCGTCATCGGGCAGGCGGCGCCATGCGGGGTCGACTTTGAAGAACGAGAAGTTGACAAACTGCGTCGGCAGCTTGGGCGTGATCCCTTCCGCCGGCTTTTCCCCCGTGCCGGGGTGGCCCATCGGCGGGCGCCCTCCCATGGGTGGTCGCATGCGTGGTCCTCCTCCTGCTTGGAAATGGATTCCCATCTCGCGTGGCTACCCCCATTGTAGCGAAAGTGGACAGGGCGGGCAATTCGGGCGCCCCGCCCGTCACGAAGCTGTCACAGCCGGTCCCGGTTGACCGGCGCGGCACGGGCCAGTACACTAAGGGAGAAGCGACGGCTTAACCCCCGCATACGGGAGGTGCACAGCGGTGCCGGGAGCCATCAACATCGGCCAGTTCATCGTGTCGATTCCGCTCTTTTTCCTGCTCTTTTTCGGCCTGGCCTTCATCCTCAACATGCTGATCAAGACGACGTGGTTTCCCGTGTACGCGTACCTGGCCCTTGTTGGCGGCGTGTACGCGTATCTGGGCAAGCTGGCCGTGGTGGACGTCGTGATCCTGTTCTTCGGGCTGCTCGGGGCGGCATGCGGCGGGTGGGCCATCCGGACGCTCCGCCGGAAAGGCTACCGCATGTTCTAGCCGAGCGCCGAAGACGGGAGAGGGTTATCCGGAGCGAAGCGAAACCGTGGCGAAGAAGCGGGACGCCCGTGACGCGGCGTCCCGTCTTGTTTTTGGGTTCCTGTATATCTTTCCCCCCTCCGGCCAGACTAGGGAGGAGAGGGGGTTCGGTAATGGTTTCCATGCCGAAAGAAGCCCAAACCGCCGGCAAATGGATGGCATGGTTGTTGCTCGGGGCCTTTGCGGTTTACGGATTCCACGACGCCGGCTTGCTGCCCAAGGCGTGGCCGTTTGGGGGAGCGCGGGACGCTCGCCCTGTTGCGCCTCCGGCCAAAGCGGACGTGCCGGTTTCGGCGCGCGGGGAACCGGGCGGGGACCCGAAAACCGCGACGCGCCTTGAGCCGGCGGCGGTACCGCACGAGGCCTTGCTTGCCCGCTATCCCCGCGTGCGGGTGGTGGCGACGGGCTATTACGCCGGCGTGGAATCGACGGGCAAGACGCCCGATCACCCGGCGTACGGCATTACCTACTCGGGCGTGCGCGTGCGGCGCGACACCTTCTCCACGGTGGCGGCCGACCCGAACGTCTTTCCTCTGGGCACCATCCTGTACATTCCGGGTTACGGTTACGGCGTTGTGGCCGACACGGGCTCGGCCATCAAGGGGCACAAGCTGGACCTGTACTTCGAAACGCTCGAGGATGTCTACCGGCAGTGGGGCAAGCGCGAAGTGGACGTCTATGTGCTCCGCCAAGGCGACGGGACGGTGACCGAAGCGATGCTCGACGCGCTGAACAGCCGTCCGGTGGCGGCGGTGTTGCGGGAGCTGGCCGTCAACTAGGGCGAATGGCGCCGGAAGCGGATACCAACGGGCAGCCGGCCGCGCCGCCGGACCGTCAGGCGACCGGCCAGGCCGTGACCGGCGGGGCGCCGTTCGCGAGCCACTCGGGGCGCAGCCGCCGTGTCAGCTCGTACAAGCCTTCGAGGAGCCGCGGCGAGGGCCGGCAGAACTGGCCTTCCGGCAAAATGTAAACGCGGCCGTGTTGCACGGCGGCAAGGAGCGCCCACCCCGGCCGCCCCGTGATGCTTTCGGGCTTGATCCGCCGTTCGTCGACGCCGCACCACACCACGCACACGACGTCAGGGTTGCGCGCGGCCACCGTTTCCCAGTCGGCTTTCACGTTGTCCGTGTCGCAATCGGCAAAGACGTTTTCCCCGCCGACCAGCTCGCTCACGTCGGTGAGCCAGTTGCGGCGCCCCGGCGTGAAAACGGGCTTCGGCCACCATTCCCAGTACAGCCGCCAGCGCGTGGTTGCCGCTTCGGCCCGTTCTTGGTACCACGCGACCGTCTCCTCGAACCGCCGGGCGACGGCTTCGGCTTCCCGCGTTCGGCCGGTGGCGTCCCCGACCAAGCGAATGTCGGCAGGGATGTCGGCCAAGCGCTGCGGATTGAGGACGATGTGCGGCAGTCCGGCCTGGCGCAGGCCCTCGACCACGCGCTCCATCCCTGGGACGCTGCGCGAGGCGACGACGAGGTCGGGCTTGAGGGCGGCCACCTGTTCGATGTCGATGGCCAGATCCGGGCCGAGGCGCGGCAGGTGATCGAGGCGACGGGGTGGCCAGTCGGAACTGTTGTCGACGCCGACCAGGCGGTCGCCGAGGCCGAGGGCAAACAGGATTTCCGTGTTGCTCGGGCAGAGGGAAATGAGGCGCATGGCATCATCCCGCTCCTTCGTTTGCGGCCGTTTGATTCGCAATTGTCTGGGAATTCCAAGCGCGGAGGAGCCCAAATTGGGCGCATGCCCCTGTTCCGTTTCGCTCCCCTGGGCATAGGCTGTAGCGGGGAGACGGAAAGGAGGAGACGGCAGGGAGATGTTTCGGGACCTCGAGTTTTCCGAACTCGTGCTGATCGCGGTCGTGGTGTTGCTGTTTCTCCATCTGTGGCGGGAGAAACAGCTGCTTGACGCGTAGCGCGGCCTTGTCAAAACGGAAAACGAGCCCTATTGCGGCATCCCTTCGCGGTCGGGACACGGCCGCTTTTTTGCGTTTCGCCGCAGGGCTTGCGCTTTGCTTCCATTTTCCCATATTTCGTGAGACAGGGAAAGGGGGCGTTACGCGAGGAGCCAGGAGAGGAAAAAATGGGCGATGGTAAAGTAGATGAGCAGGGAAAAGACGTCGTTCAGCGTGGTGATGAGCGGCCCGGACGCCACCGCCGGGTCGACGCGGAGAAAGCAAAGGGCGATGGGGATGAGCGTGCCGGCCAGCGTTCCCACGATGAGCGTCAAGAAAAGCGTGAGGCCGACCACGACACCGAGGGCGAGGTTGTGCTGCCACAGTCCGGCCGCGATGGCCACGGCCGTGCCGCACACGAATCCGATGATCACGCCGCTGCCCGCCTCCCGCGTCACCAGGCGGAGGATGATGCGCGCGCGAAGACCTTCTTCGGCCATGGTGCGGATGACGATGGCCAGCGACTGGGTTCCGGTGTTGCCGGTCATCCCGGCGATCATGGGCATAAAAAAGGCCAGGGCCACGACGCGTTGAAGCGTGTCTTCAAACCGGCTGACAATCGAACCGGTAAAGAGGCCGATAACCAAAAGCAGCAGCAACCAGGGCAACCGACGCCGGGCCCCTTGCAGCGGCGACGTGCGCAGGTCGATGGCTTCCTTGCTGGCGGCGGAGAACTTGGAGAAGTCTTCGCCGGCCTCCTGAAAGATCACGTCCAGCACGTCGTCGACGGTGACGACCCCGAGCAGGCGCCCTTCCCTGTCGACCACCGGCACGGCCACGAAGTCGTAGCGCTCGATGACGCGGGCGACCTCTTCCTGGTCCATGTCAACCGGGACGCTGATCACCCGTTCGACCATGATGTCGGCTATGGGCGTCTCCTCGCCGGCCTGCAGCAGGTCACGGATCGAGACGACGCCCACCAGGCGCTTGTCCGGATCGACCACGTACAGGTAGTTCAGGATTTCGGCGACGTCGGCGTATTGCCGCAGCTTGTCGAAGGCCTCCCGCACCGTCATGTCGGGCTTGATCCACACGAAGCGGTCGGTCATGATCGCGCCGGCCGTTTCGCGGGCATACCCCATCAGCTGCCGCACGCGTACGGCGTAGGCGGCATCCATCGTCGCCAGAATCGCCGCGGCGTTTTCCGCGGAGAGGCGACGGAGCAGGTCGGCCAGGTCATCCGGCGACATGCGGCGGAGGATTTCCGCCGCATGGTGGGTCCCCAGCTTGTCGATCAGTTCGGCCTGATGGTGAAGGTCGAGCTCCTCCAAGAGAGCGGCGATTTCCTCTTTCTGCAGGTGATGAAGCAGCCTGCAACGCCGGTCCGCGGGCAGCGCGAGGTACACCTGTGCGAGATCGTAGGGTTGCAATTCGTCAAGCGCCTTGCGGATGGCGTGCGCGTCGTCTTGTGCCAAGCGGGCGATCAATTCCGTCAGAAGGCCATCGGCGTTCGGATGGGCCAACGGGGTCCCCCCTTAATGGCCACGAGGGATGGGATGGCGGGTTTCACTCGTGCGGTGAAACGTCAAGGGGTTCCGCCATGGATAGTCTTTGCAAATATCGTGTCAGCTTATCCTGCTTGGCCCAGTACACGACGGTTTTTTTTCCCTTCGTGCGGCGAATATCCACGTCGGTGGTGGAGGCGAGGATCTCCACCCGTTCCCCGCTGGCCAGGTCGAGGACGATGGTCGCGGGAGGGTGATTATGGCGCGGCGCAGGCTGCTTTTGAATGAAGGCGGCCCCGTTGAACCACTCCACGATTTGCGCCAGGTCGCCATCCGGAAGCGGGCGCATCTCCCCGCCGGCCACCCGGTAGGCGGCGCGGACGACGTCGTCTGTGGCGATTTCGCGGTGCGTGGCAAAGCGCTTTTCCAAGCGCGCGTAGTAAGCCGACGGCAGGCAAAACAGCACAATCAACAAAAACCCAATGAGGTGCCATACCCAATTGGCGACCGTGAAGGACACCGGTTGCATCCCCCTTTTTTTGATCTCATGCCATTATACACTGCCTTTTCCTCTTGCGCGTGTGACAAATTCTCGGCAGCGAGGTGCATCCCGGGGGGACGGAGAAAGGCTCGGCAATCGGAAAAAAGCGGACCGGCGTGGGCCGGGTGTGGTACTATGGAAGACAAGAGAACGCCAGCAGCTGAACCAGAAGGCAAGGAGGAGAGGGGCATGGCCGAGGAAGCGCTTGACCTGGTGGATTTGGGGCAGGGCGTATGGCAAGTCGACCTGCACTACATGGGGCGGCGACAGTACGGCGCCGGATACATGTTGGAGGCGGGCGACGAATACGCCATCGTCGACCCGGGGCCGTCGAGTTCGGCGTGGGTGTGGGACGCCTTTTTTGCGCAGACGGGCATCCCGCGCGAGAAGGTGGCCTACGTGCTCGTCACGCACATCCACCTCGACCACGCCGGCGGGGCGGGGCTCCTCTTGCGATCGCTCCCCCGGGCCAAAGTGGTCGTGCACCCCAAAGGGGCAAAACACCTCGTCGATCCGAGCAAGCTCGTGGCCAGCGCGCGCGAGGTGTTCGGCGCGGCCTTTGACCGCCTGTTTGATCCCGTATTGCCCGTTGACCCCGAGCGGGTGATGGTGGCCGAAGACGGCTTCGTGCTGCATCTGGGCGGCGTGCGTCCGCTGCGCTTCTTGGATAGCCCGGGCCACGCGTATCATCATTACGCCATCCACGACGAGGCGGAGCGCGGGCTCTTCTGCGGCGACGCGTCGAGCCTGTCGTATCCGGTGTTCCGGCGCTACGGCGTGGAGCTGTGTTTTCCCTCGTCGTCGCCTACGCACTTTGACCCGGCGGCGTTTGCGGCGACGCAGAAGCGTTTTGCTGCTCTTGGCGTGGATCGGGCGTATGTGGCGCACTTTGGCCTGTGCGAACAGCCGGAGCGGATGTTTGCGCGGACGGCGGAGCTGGTCTGGACCTATGTCGACCTGGCGCGGGAGGTGCGCGAAGCCGGCGGCGGCTGGGAGGCGCTCAAGACGCGGCTGTGGGATTTCTTCCGCGACGAGCTGGCCGTGCAGGGGGTGCCGCGCGACGCCGAGGAACACGCCGTGCTCGAGCTGGACATGGAGCTCAACGCGAAAGGGCTCATGGTGTACCTGGACAAGCAGGCGCAAGCGTAACGCCCGCGAAACGCGATGCGCCTGCGCGGCCACGGGAGCAAAGCGGGGAGGAACACGATGACCAACCTGACGATGCTGACCGACCTGTACCAACTCAACATGATGTACGCCTATTGGAAGAGCGGCATCGCCGACAAGCGGGTCGTCTTCGACCTCTATTTTCGCCGCCCGCCCTTTGGCAACGGGTACGCCGTGTGCGCGGGGCTTGAGCAGGCCCTCGAAGCGGTGCTCGGCCTGGCCTTTACGGAGGATGACTTGGCGTACTTGAAGAGCATCCATCCGTATGAGGAGGCGTTCCTGGACGAGTTGCGCCGCTTCCGCTTCACGGGCGACATCTGGGCCGTCCCCGAAGGAACCGTCGTCTTCCCGTACGAGCCGCTCTTGCGCGTGGAGGCCCGCATCTTTGAGGCCCAGCTTCTGGAGACGGCCCTGCTCAACCTCGTCAACCACCAGACGCTGATCGCCACCAAGGCGGCCCGCGTGGTGGAAGCGGCATCCGGCGACGGCGTGCTGGAGTTTGGCCTGCGCCGCGCCCAGGGGCCCGACGCCGGCCTGTACGGGGCGCGGGCGGCCTACATCGGGGGCGCCGATGCGACGAGCAACGTGCTGGCGGGGAAGCGCTTCGGCATCCCCGTGCGCGGCACCCATGCCCATGCCTTCGTGATGAGCTTTCCCAGCGAACTGGAAGCGTTCCGGGCCTTTGCCGCGGCCTTTCCCGACAACGCCGTGCTCCTCGTCGACACCTACGATACGCTGCGCAGCGGGGTGCCCAACGCCATTCGCGTGGGCCAGGAGCTGCGCGCGCGCGGTTTTGACCTGGCCGGCATCCGGCTCGACTCGGGCGACCTGGCGTACCTGTCGAAGGAAGCGCGGCGCATGCTGGACGCGGCCGGATTCACCAAGACGCGCATCGTCGCCTCGAGCGACCTCGACGAGCTCCTCATCCGCGACCTGAAGGTGCAGGGTGCGGCCATCGACACGTGGGGCGTCGGCACGCACCTCATCACGGCCAAGGACGATCCCGCCCTCACCGGCGTGTACAAGCTGGTGGCGGAAGAGGAAAACGGCCGGCTCATTCCGCGGATCAAGGTGTCGGAAAATCCGGCCAAGGTGACGATTCCGGGCAAGAAGAAGGTCATCCGCTTCTATGATCGGGACACGGGCGAGGCGCTGGCCGACCTCATCATGCTCCATGACGAACCCGTGCCGACGGGCGAGCCGTTTGAAATCTTCGATCCGGTGCATCCGTATCGCCGCAAGACGCTGTGCAACTATGAGGTGCGCGAGCTGCTCGTGCCGGTGGTGATCGGCGGGCAGCCGGTGTACGACCTGCCGTCCCTCGACGAGGTGCGCCGCTACAGCCTCGAGGAGCGGAGCCGGTTTTCTCCGGAGGTGCGCCGCCTGGTGAACCCGCACGAGTACCCCGTCGACCTGTCGGAGGCGCTGTGGAAACTGCGCAACCGCCTGCTTCTCGAGGCGCGCGGGCGTTAGCGCGGATGGGCAGAGGGGAGTGGCGTCCCCCTCTTTCACCATGCACACGGTGGGCGAAAGGAGGAAGCCGATGGACGACAGGGAAACGCGGCCGTCGCGGTGGGAGGACGGCTCATCCCCGCGCCTGTTCATTTGGGACATCGACGGCACCTTGACGCAGGCGCCGGGCGTGGGGCGCGCGGTCATGGAGCAGGTGTTTCGTGAGCTGTTCGGCATCGACAACGCCCTTGACGGCATCCCCATGGCGGGAAGCCTCGACAGCGTCATCGTCGGCACGGCCTTTGACCGCTTCGGTTTGGATCGCCGCCTGTTGCCGGAGTACTGGGCGCGCTATTGCGTCCGGCTCGAGGCGGCGCTGGCCGCCGATCCGACGGCGCGCACGACGCCGAACATTGAAACGGTGCTCACCGAGCTGGATGCCGATCCGCGCGCCTACAACGTCCTCGGCACGGGCAACATTGAGCGGGGGGCATGGATCAAGCTGCGGCGATTCGGCCTCGATCGCTTTTTTGACGTGGGCGGCTTCGGCGACGAGCCCCAGGCGCGTTGGCGGGTGATCGAGACGGCCATTCAGCGGGCGAAAGACCACTACGGCGTGGCGTTTGCCCCCGAACAGATCACCGTCATCGGCGACACGCCGCGCGACATCGAGGCCGGGAAGCGCCTCGGCGTGCGGACCGTTGCCGTGGCCACCGGCCCCTACGATGTCGACGCCCTGGCCGCCTGCAAGCCAACGGCCGTGCTCCCGAGCTTTGCTGCCGACTGGCGCCCGGCGCTCTTCGGTTCGGAAACATGAAGATTGATAAAGTAGAACCATTCGGGCATAATAAAAAGCGGTGGGAGAAATTTTCTTCCCTTGCCAACCCGTACATCCTGCAAGGAGGGGTTTGCCATGCCCAAGCACGAACTGCCGGCGCTTCCGTATCCGTACAACGCGCTGGAGCCGCACATCGATGCCCTGACGATGGAAATTCACCATTCCCGCCACCATGCCACCTACGTCAACAACCTGAACGCCGCGCTGGAGGGCCATCCGGAGCTGCAGGAGAAATCGATCGAAGACCTGCTGCGCAACCTGAATGAGGTGCCGGAAAGCATCCGCACCGCGGTGCGGAACAACGGCGGCGGTCACGCCAACCACTCGCTCTTCTGGCAAATCATGAGCCCCAACGGCGGCGGCCAGCCGACGGGCGAATTGGCCGAGGCGATCAACCGCATCTTCGGCAGCTTTGAGAAGTTTAAAGAGGAATTCACCAAGGCGGCCCTCACCCGGTTCGGCAGCGGCTGGGCCTGGCTCGTGGTGAAGCCGAACGGCTCCCTGGCCGTCTACAGCCTGCCGAACCAGGACAGCCCGTACATGGAGGGCGACACGCCGATCCTCGGGCTTGACGTGTGGGAGCACGCCTACTACCTGAAGTATCAAAACAAGCGTCCGGACTACGTGGCGGCCTGGTGGAACGTCGTCAACTGGGACGAAGTGAACAAGCGCTACCTCGCGGCGAAGAAGTAACAGTCATGATATTTAGAAGGGCCTTGGCATATGCCGAGGCCCTTGATTTTGATAGTACTTTAACTTATACTGAGATATCGATTTTGGAATTGTTCAATGTTCAAGTTTGGAATTGTTCATTGTTCAAGGAGGGATAAATATGACTGAGGTAGGCAATTATGACAAAAATATACCATTTATTGATGCTTTTTTAACAAGGGAAGATCTTAAAAAATATGGTAATAAGGGTAATGCATTAATTCTTTATGCATTACAGTTAAAATACAAATTAGAAGATCTTGATTCTGTTGCTGCGGATTCACTTATTGATGGACCGAATGATAAAAAATGTGATCTTGTTTACATAGATCGGGATTCCGGCGAAGTTGTAATTGCACAAGGGTATTATAGTGATAACCCTTCACGCAAGGAAGCTAAAGCTAATAAGGCTTCTGACCTTAATACCGCAATTGGTTGGTTAATAACTAGAGATATTTCTGAGGTTCCATCTAATATTAAATCAACAGCAATCGCTTTGAGAGAAGCTATTGAATCTAAAGAAATAAGGTCTATAAAAATATGGTTTGTGCATAATTTAGAGGAATCCCAAAATGTTCTTGATGAATTAAAAACTGTTGAAAATACTGCCAAACATGTTATATCGTCAAAATACCCGAAAATTGATATAGAAATTGAAGCGTCTGAAATTGGGAGAAATACTTTGGAAGATTGGTATGAAGACTTAGAATATAAGATTTTAGTTACCGAATCATTTGAAATTGAAGTTCCAGGTGGATACCCAATACATGGTGAAGAGTGGTCTGCATTTGTTACGACTGTTTCTGCGAAGTGGTTACATTCATTATATCAAAAATACAAGGAAAAACTTTTTTCTGCAAATGTGCGTGATTTCCTAGGCGTACGAAATAGCGATAGAAACATCAATTTTGGTATAAAAAATACTGCGGAGAAAAATCCTGATAATTTCTGGGTTTACAACAATGGTATTACGGCTTTGGTTAATAACATAGATATTTTGGGTGATAAAAAATTAAAAATTGATGGTCTGTCTATTGTAAATGGTGCTCAAACAACGGGGGCTATTGGAACCCTTTCTTCCCCTCCTTCTGAAAAGGCAAGGGTTCCTATTCGATTTGTAATGTGTAATAATGCTTCTACTGTCGAAGATATAATAAAGTACAATAACACTCAAAATAAAATTGAGGCGTCTGATTTTCGTAGTAATGACAGTATTCAACAGCGGTTAAGAAATGAGTTTAGAGCTAAATTCCCTAATATAAAATACTATGGTGCAAGACGTGGTCATAATATAATTAGACGTACACCACCAGATTTAATTCCATCGGAATCTGCGGCGCAGGCATTGGTTGCATTCCATATCGATCCCATCATTGCTTATCACGAGAAAACAAAAATATGGATTGATAATAAGCTATATAGCAAAGTTTTCAATGAAAACACAAGTGCTGAACATATTGTGTTCGTTTATTCATTGCTAAAGTCAATAGAAAGGATCAAAATTGATTTAGTTAACAAAAAGGATAGTGAAGGGGATGAGGAGAACAAGAATAAGTTGTCAGATGCTGAATCTAATTATCTAACATTCCTAAGAAATAGAGGTGCTAAGTTTTTATTGCTCACAGCAATTGCAGAGTGTTTAGAAACGATAATAGGTGAAAAAATCCCAAATAGTTTTCGGTTGGGGTTTAAAAAAGTGGAGTACTTAGATGAAGCAATAAATTCTTGGTTGCCGATAGTACGTTCTGTTCTCCCATTTCATCGTCAATTAAGTGAGGCATTAAAAGATGGATTGAAAAGTAAGGAGAATGTAAAAAGATCTATAACTAATTTCTGTTCAATGGTTGAATCGATGTGTTATGCAACGCCGAACTTGCCTTCATTTAAAGAATTTAGGGAGAAAATTGTTTATTAAAGGTCGAATCCTTGCTTTAAGACAATGTTTGCCTGGATGCGCGCACATCGATGTCCGTGGTAAAGCGTGATGGCAACCGCTCTTGAATCATGTTTGCTTCGATCGCTAATGTTTCGTATGGAAATTGAATCTTCTGTTACGGGAAGGAAGGTGTGTTAGGTCAGATTTCTGTAGTGCCTATGTCTTTATCAAATTCGTAGTTAACTCATATGCATGGTTTTTACGAGGTGCGCGGCTTTGGTAAGGACGGATCGCCTCAGATTGTCACAGTCGGCGCATGATAGTGCTGGTCGGTAATAAGGGAAATTAAGAAGCCCCCTGTTGTCGTATTTGACAGAGGGGGCGTTTTCGTTTGGAGAAGATTGGTTTTGTCCGTGACGATCGAACCGCGGCACATCTCACGACGTGTGGCCCACTTCCGCGGCCGGTGCCTTTGTGCGGTCGGCTTCGCTGCCTTCCGCAAACGGATTCCGCAGCACGGCGCCGGTGTTGGCCGACGTGACGAGGTGCGCGTAGCGCGCGAGGTACCCGCGGGTGAATTTCGGCTTGAAACCTGGCCATGCGGCGCGGCGGCGCTCCAGCTCCTCCTCAGGGACGCGCAGCTCGATCGTCCGCTTGTCCAGGTCGATGCAGATGATGTCCCCGTCGCGCACGAGGGCGATCGGCCCGCCTTCCGCCGCCTCCGGCGAGACGTGGCCGACGCAGATGCCCCGCGAGGCCCCGGAGAAGCGGCCGTCGGTGACGAGGGCCACCTTCGTGCCGAGGCCCATGCCGACGATCTGCGAGGTAGGGGCGAGCATCTCCGGCATGCCCGGTCCGCCCTTGGGGCCCTCGTAACGGATGACGACGACGTGGCCTTCCTTCACCTTGCCGCTGGCGAGACCGGCGAGGGCCTCTTCCTCCGAGTCAAAGCAGATGGCTGGCCCTTCGTGGCGGCGGATGGACGGGTCGACGGCCCCCGTCTTGATCACCGCCCCATTTGGCGCGAGGTTGCCGAACAGCACGGCCAGTCCGCCCGTCTCGCTGTGCGGGTTGTCAATGGGCCGGATCACCTCGTAATCGGTCACCGCGGCGTCGGCGATGTTTTCGCCCAGCGTCTTGCCGGTGACGGTGATGCAGTCGAGGTGGAGGACGCCCTCCTTCTTGCTCAGCTCCTTGAGGATGGCGCTGACGCCGCCGGCGCGATGGACGTCTTCAATGTGCCAGTCGGAGGCCGGGCTGATCTTGGCCAGGTGCGGCGTGCGCGCGGCGATCTCGTTGATCCGCTCCAGCGGGTAGTCAATGCCCGCCTCATGGGCGATGGCCAGGGTGTGCAGCACGGTGTTCGTCGAGCCGCCCATGGCCATGTCGAGGGCGAAGGCGTTGTCGATGGCCTTTTCCGTGACGATGTCGCGCGGCTTAAGGTCCAGCTCGACGAGCTTCAGGATCTGGCGCGCTGCGGCGCGGGCCAGCTCCTTGCGCGCCTCGTCGACGGCGAGGATGGTGCCGTTTCCCGGGAGGGCCAATCCCAGCGCCTCGGCCAGGCAGTTCATCGAGTTGGCCGTGAACATCCCGCTGCAGGAGCCGCAGGTGGGGCAGCCGCAGCGTTCCAGCTCCTCCAGCTGCGCCTCGTCGATGAGCCCCTTCTGGAAGGCACCGACGCCCTCGAACACGGAAGCGAGGGAGATGGCCCGGCCGTCGCGGGTGCGCCCGGCCTTCATCGGCCCGCCGCTGACGAAGATGGTGGGGATGTTGACGCGCAGGGCGCCCATCATCATGCCGGGGGTGATCTTGTCGCAGTTGGGAATGCAGATGAGGCCGTCGAACCAGTGGGCCGTCACCACCGTCTCGATGCTGTCGGCGATGATTTCCCGGCTGGGCAGGGAGTAGCGCATGCCGATGTGGCCCATGGCGATGCCGTCGTCCACCCCGATGGTGTTGAACAGAAACGGCACGCCGCCGGCCTCGCGCACCGCCTCCTTCACGATTTCGCCGAACTCCTTCAGGTGCACGTGGCCGGGGATGATATCGATGTAGGAGTTGGCGATGGCGATGAACGGCTTGTCGAAGTCCTCATCGGTGACGCCGCAAGCCCGCAGCAGGCTGCGGTGCGGAGCGCGGTCGACCCCCTTCTTGATCATGTCGCTGCGCCGCTTCATTCCGTTCCACTCCCTCCACGCGGTTTTGCTCACCATTGTACCAAAGGAACACGATTTTGTATATTTTGAAAACGCTCTCAACGAGGATCCAACGGTGTCCGGTGTGACGCGGTGGGAACAACGCAATGCGGTGCAGTCGTGGCTGAGGGCCATTTGTGGCACAATAAAATTAATAAGCGTCCTTGTTCGCGATGAACGGGCCAGGGGCGCAGCGACATTCAACAACGCAGGAGGGTTTTTGCGGTTGACCAGCGGTTTTGCGGGCGGACCGGTCCGCTTGATGATTCGCGTTTACCGCGACGTGTTGCCAGGGGTGCATCGGGAATTGTCGGGATGGCGGCGGATGGCCGAGGCCATTCCCGACCCGGAGCTGCGCCGTCAGGCCCTCGCCAGCATGACCGCCAAGCGGTTCCACTGCGAAGGCGGCGCGGTGTATGCGGCGGCGGCCCCCACCCCGGATGCGCGGCGCGGACTGATCCGCCTGATCGTCGCCTTGCAAACGATCAGCGACTACCTCGACAACCTGTGCGACCGCAGCACGTCCCTCGACCCCGCCGACTTTCGCCAGCTGCACCAGGCCATGCTCGACGCGGTGGTGCCCGGCGGTTCCGTGGGCGACTACTACGCCTGCCGACGCGAGCGCGAGGACGGTGGCTACTTGCCCGCTTTGGTCCGCGCGTGTCAGGAGGAGGTGGCGCATCTTCCAGGGTACGGGGCGGTGGCGGACGAGGTGCGGCGCCTCGTCGCCCTGTACGCCGACCTGCAGGTGCACAAGCACGTGGCCTGGAGCGAGCGCGAGGCGCGGCTTTTGGCGTGGTGGGAGGACTACCGGTCGGCCCATCCGGAGCTGCGGTGGAACGAGTTTGCGGCGGCCACCGGTTCGACGTTGGGGATGTTTGCTCTGTTCTTGGCCGCCACCGATCCGCGGGTGGACGGGGAGGCGGCGCGGCGGATCGTCCGCACCTATTTTCCGTGGGTGTGCGCGCTGCACATCCTCCTCGACTACCTGATCGACCAGGAGGAGGACCGGCGGGGCGGCGACCTCAACTTTGTCGCCTATTACCGGGACGCCGAGGAGGCGGCCGAGCGCCTCGCCTTTTTTGCGCGCCGCGCGCGGGAGGCGGTGCGCGAGCTGCCGGGGAGCCGCTTTCACCGCCTGATCGTCGACGGCCTCTTGGGCCTCTACCTGTCCGACGGCAAAGTGCGCCGCCAGCGGGCGGTGCGCGCCGTCTCGCGCCGCCTGCTGACGGCTTCTCCCTTATCCACGCGCTTTTTTTACGTCAACAGCGTGCTGATTCGCGCCCTGTCGCCGCTGTGAGGCGACTTCGCCGGTGCGGGCGCGGGAAATGTTGCCCGCATCCGCGGGGCCCTGACTTGAACTGACCGGTCAGTCAGATTAAAATGACCGCGGAGGGATACACCGTGCGCTCGGATCGGATTGCCCGCATTCTCGAGGCGGCCGCCGCCGTGTTTGCCGAATGCGGCTTCGAACGGGCCAAAATGGACGACATCGCCGAGCGGGCCGGCGTGGCCAAGGGAACAATATACTACCATTTTCAAGGAAAAGACGACCTGTTTTGCGCCCTCATTGCCGACGTGGTGCAGCGCCTGATGGACCGGTGGGACGAAGCGGCCCGTGCGGCAAGCGATCCGGTAGAGCGGCTCCGGCACCGCATCGAGGCGTTGGCGCGCTTTTTGCTTGCCAACCGCCGGTTTGCCGTCATGCTGCTGGCCGAAGCGTGGGGCAATGAAACGCGCCAGCAGGTTTTCCGCGCCCACGTTCGCGAGCTGATCGGCGCCCTGGAGCGCGTGATCCGCGAGGGGGCGGAAGCGGGCGCCTTTGCTGTTCGCGAAGCCGATACCGCCGCGGCTGCCCTGTTCGGGGCGGTGAGCGTCGCTGTTCTGCACGCCGTGTTTGCCGGGGAGCCCGTTGACGAAGAACGCCTCGTGGCGCAGATCGTGGACCAGGCCGTGCAGGGCATCCTGCCCCGGGGGTAGGGCGTGGCGTTCGAACCCGATTGGAGGACCAACACAAACGGCAAGCGGATGGAGAAAACCCACACAGGCGAGGACGAGAAGGGAGGGTGCCAACGTGTCGTTTTGGCGGTCGCTGTTTCGATCCCGCGCCGTTCGGATCTCGCTGGCGGCGATTCTGCTCGTCCCGCTGCTCTACAGCTACCTGTATTTGTGGGCGTTTTGGGATCCGTATGGCCGGCTGTCCGATCTGCCGGTGGCGGTGGTCAACGAGGACCGTGGCGCCTCCTACATGGGCGAGACGGTGAACATCGGCGCCGAGCTCATCGACAAGCTGCTCGACGATCCCGTGATGAACTGGGTGTTCCTCTCGCGCCGCGAAGCCGATCAGGCACTGGAAGACGGTCGGGTGTACCTGGCGCTCATCATCCCGCCCGACTTTTCCGCGCGCGCCGTGCGCGTGGACGACCCGCAGGCGCTGCGGGCGGCTCTCGTGCTCAAGACAAACCCGGCGCAGAACCTTTTGGCTTCCCAAATTGGCGAGTCGGCGGTGCGCCAACTTCGTCAAAAGCTGAGCGAAACGCTGACGGAACGCTTTGTGGCGGCCATCTTGGAAACGGTGGAAAAAGGCGCCGCCGGACTGGACACCGCCGCCGACGCGGCGCGGCAGCTGGAGAACGGAACGCGCCAGGCCAAATCGGGCGCCCATCGGCTGGCCGGTGGCGCCCATGAGCTGGACCGGGGGGCGGCGGCGCTGAAAGCCGGTATGGCTCAGCTCGCCGCCGGTGGCGATCGCTTGGTTGCCGGCCTGGCCCAAAGCGCCGATGGGGCGGCGCGTCTGCGGGAGGGGGCCGATCGGTTGGCGACGGGAACTGCAGACCTGCAAACCGGGGCGCGGCAGTTGGCTTCCGGCCATCGCGAACTGGCGGACGGACTCGAGCGCGCCGCGGCGGGAAGTACGCAGCTGGCAAAGGGGGCGCAGGAGGTGGCGCAAGGCCTCACCCGGCTGGAACAGGGCGCCGGCGAGCTGGCCCACGCCGCGGGGCAGCTCGGGGACCGCTTGACCGCTGCCTCGGGCGGCGCCCAGCAGCTGGCCCAAGCCCTTGAGGCGTGGGCACGGGCGCGCGGCGTGGCCGGCGATCCCCAGCTTGCCGCCCTCCAGCGCGAGCTGGCGGCGCTCTCCGCCGGA
>NZ_BMOF01000045.1 GCF_014646935.1 Calditerricola satsumensis
TTGGGTCAAGGAGCAGCTGCGAGACGTCTACCGCGCCTCCAATCGAGACGAAGCCGCAGCCATCTTGGACCGCGTGATCTTTGAGACCCAGTCGGCAAGCGATGCCGCGCTCATGCAGTGGGGACGCACGCTCCGCCGCTGGCGCGAGGCGATTCTGGCCTACCACACCTGGCGTGTTTCAAACGGCTACACGGAGGGCGTTCACACCAAGATCAAGCTGCTCAAACGAATCAGCTACGGGTTCCGCAACCGCGAAATCTATGTGCGGAAGATGCTCCTCGCTTTTATGCCCTTGGCTTGGTTGACCTCACATCCACAGTTATTGACTTAGAGCCGTGGCAAGCTTGCGATTTTGTGCTATCATAGGGGTACTACCTCCTGATTTTCGTGGTGGTGGGTGCTTCTTCTGACACCACCACGATATCAGGAGGTTTTCATTTGCTCAAACCCCCGCATGTTTCATTACAGGAATGCTCTTGCAACGAGTCAGTCTTCTGCAACCGGCTGACGAGCGTGAGCAAGACGGTGACGTAAGGACTTTCAATCCTCTTGCAACGAGTCAGTCTTCTGCAACGAGCGCGAAGAGGACGACGAGAACACGGCCGCGGCCGGCGGCTTTCAATCCTCTTGCAACGAGTCAGTCTTCTGCAACGACTGAAGATGCCGTTAAAGCATTCCAAAAGGCTAACTTTCAATCCTCTTGCAACGAGTCAGTCTTCTGCAACGCTGACGGACGACCAGCTTGCTCAATACGTCGCGCTGCTTTCAATCCTCTTGCAACGAGTCAGTCTTCTGCAACGAAGCCCAGCCGGGGAGGAGTGCAGGTGGTGGAAATCTTTCAATCCTCTTGCAACGAGTCAGTCTTCTGCAACGGCTCTTTGGTGCGATGCCGATCTCCCGTGGCTGGTTGACTTTCAATCCTCTTGCAACGAGTCAGTCTTCTGCAACACGTGTCCCCGTCGATCACGCGAGATACGATGACACTTTCAATCCTCTTGCAACGAGTCAGTCTTCTGCAACCACAACCACGATCGTAGGCAAGGTCGTGGGAGAACCGGCTTTCAATCCTCTTGCAACGAGTCAGTCTTCTGCAACGGTGAGTATGCCCCTGGCAGATACGGGCTGCGGGTCGTCTTTCAATCCTCTTGCAACGAGTCAGTCTTCTGCAACTCGAAATATCCTGCCGCGTTTGCTAGATGAACTCGAAACTTTCAATCCTCTTGCAACGAGTCAGTCTTCTGCAACGCGCCGCGTGCTGGAGCGCATTGCCCAGGAGATCAACAGCACCTTTCAATCCTCTTGCAACGAGTCAGTCTTCTGCAACACCTTTTCCGCTGGCACCCATCGCACGCAGTCAACCTTTCAATCCTCTTGCAACGAGTCAGTCTTCTGCAACCAGAACCTGTTGCGTGAGATAGCAGGATACATCTCTTTCAATCCTCTTGCAACGAGTCAGTCTTCTGCAACGACGAGCCCGGTGTCGGCCGGCAGGTAGTTAGCCCCGCTTTCAATCCTCTTGCAACGAGTCAGTCTTCTGCAACGTTGGACGTAACCGGCACAAAAATCAATGGTGTTGCTTTCAATCCTCTTGCAACGAGTCAGTCTTCTGCAACGGTATGCGCCGACTTTGAACGAACTGTCCCAAGCTCTCTTTCAATCCTCTTGCAACGAGTCAGTCTTCTGCAACGTGGAATTGCGTGCCCATCTGCGGCGGCGTTCACGTACCTTTCAATCCTCTTGCAACGAGTCAGTCTTCTGCAACTATAGCGAACCGCTGATAAAACACCTCGATGTCGCGCCTTTCAATCCTCTTGCAACGAGTCAGTCTTCTGCAACAGACGCGGCAGTATAGTCGTAATACGTACCGTTTACCTTTCAATCCTCTTGCAACGAGTCAGTCTTCTGCAACCTGCCCTTGCGCAATATGATTACCCGACGCTAAGGGCGCCTTTCAATCCTCTTGCAACGAGTCAGTCTTCTGCAACGGACTCGAACACGACCGCCGAGAGCGGGAGAAGCGGCGCTTTCAATCCTCTTGCAACGAGTCAGTCTTCTGCAACTTCAGCGCGCGCTTCAGGGGATGAGCGAAGTAGCAACTTTCAATCCTCTTGCAACGAGTCAGTCTTCTGCAACGGGGTCTGGCGATTTTTGGTTCGCGATCTCGTTAATCTTTCAATCCTCTTGCAACGAGTCAGTCTTCTGCAACGGGAGCCTTGACGCGGCCAAGGCGGCCCGCAAGATGCTTTCAATCCTCTTGCAACGAGTCAGTCTTCTGCAACCGATGTCGGTGAGCCGTGAAAGCCTTGTCTTGTCTGGGATTTTACCATATACCCCCGCTCGTTGCCAAGATTTTTTTCGAAAATGACCGGTTTGCACGAAAACCGGGGGTCAGCCACGAAAAATTGTTAACTTCTTTTTTATTAGTGTTAACAAATATCCCCGAACGTATCAGTACATCTGAACCCTGGTGAAATAAAAAACGCCCCTTGCGAGCGCAAGGGACGTTTGAAAACACGAATGCCAATTTTCAGAAGCAATCGACCAACCGTTTGGCTTGAGCGGGACTTTCCTCAAACGCGCCGGACGCATCATCGAGATCGTTGCAATAGCGGCGCATCTCGCAGCTAAAGCAGCGGGCACGGGATCGCGGCTCGGGAAAAATTTCCCGTTCCACCATGGTGCGCATCATGGTGAGCATGCGCCGGATGTGGGTGCGCAGCCCCTCGGTAATGGGAACGTTGTGGGCACGCTTCTCCGGGATGATATACAGAAAGGCCTTGTGCACCGGGGTGCCCGTCACTTCTTCAAGGGCCATGGCGTACGCCGCCAGTTGGTATTTGAAATTGTTCCGTACGCCGCTGGCCGTATCTTTGCATTCGACGGGGTAATACCGCTGGCCGTTGGCGTTCGGCGCTTCGGCATCGATGACGAGGTCAATCTTTCCGCGCAGGCCCAGTTTTTCGGCATAAACCGGCACATGGTAGTGGCGCGATCCCTCAACCAAGCCGTAGGCGGCAAAGCCGCGCCGCTTTTCCCGGGCGTTGTGCTCGTCGTGCAGGGTGCGCGCGTGCTCCATCGTCGGTGTCGGCGCCTTTGGCACCGGTTGCACGTACGTGAAATAGACGTAGCGGGGGCAAAAGACAAACTGCTTGATATCCGAGACGCGAAACATCATGAACACCGCCCCCTCATCCTATAACGCTTCCGACTCCAGCTTCACGATCCCGGCCCGACAGGCTTCGCACACCGGGACGATGATGACATTGCCCTGCCCTTGGCGAAGCAAGCGGACCATCGCCCGCTCGAGATCGCGCAAGCGGGTTCGCGGCAATCGCCCGTAGAACGAGCTGTATTGCACGCGGACCAGGCCGTAATCCTTGCACGTCTCGGCAACGCGGTTGCGAATTTTGTCTTCGGAGATGTCGTAGATGAGCAAATGATGCATCCTCACCACTTCCCCCGAAACGGACGGTACGGCTTTCCGTCTCGCAAAAACGAGGCCAGCGCGCGCGCTTGCAGCTGGATGATCGTCTTGAGGCGGTGGCGCTGCCCGTTGTAAAGCTCGCGCTGATCAAAACGTTCCAGAAGGCGTTCCTTCAACAGCCGGCGCGTTTCTCTCTCGAGGGAAATGCGCCCCTCTTCCTCCACCAGCCGCGGCTTCAATCCGCGCCTGAGCAGCGCGACGATGACGCGGTCCACAAGCGGACGGAATTCTTCCATTAAGTCAAACCGGAGCGATTCGCGCCCCGAACGATCGGTGTGCAGAAAGCCGCCGTAGGGGTCAAGCCCCGCGCGCAAGATGCCGCCCATGACCACGCTGCCCAAGAGCCCGTACCCGTAATTGAGCATCAGGTTGACGGGATCCGTCGGGTCCCACACCTGCCGGCCGGGAAACGCCACCCGGTCGCGCAGCAAGGCGGCAACGCCCCGCCAATAGGCCTGTGCCGCGAGGGCTTCGGCGTTGAGCAGATCCGGGCGAACCTCTTCCAAACAGGCCCCGTCCAACTCGATCAGGCGCTGGCGATGACGCCCAATTTCCGCAATGGCCAGCTCGACTTCGCGGTGCAGCCGTGCGTCCTCCACGCCGCGCAGAAAGTACTTCAGGGTGTTCACCTGGTTGTCCAGCTTGCCCACCAAAAAGCCCTTGACCGCCTGCACCCCGCGCCGGTCGCCCAGGGCGGCAAACTGCTCCCGCCGCGTTTTCACCGTGCCGTGCAGCCCCGGCGCATACAGAACGGCATAAGGCTGATGCCGGTAGTCGGTAAAGTGCACGAGCACGCCGTGTTCGCTGCACAACTCCAGCGCATCCGACGTGATGGCCACCCCGCGCGACAGCACCACCACGTCCTCCACATCGAGCACCGGGTATTCGCCCACCACTTCGCCCCGCTTTTTGACCACCAGCCGCTTGCTCGTCTTCCCGATGCTGACGCCGTGTTCGTCCACAATGAGCGATGGCAAGGAAAACGCCCCCTTTCTCCGTCTCCCGTAACAGGATCGACGGAGAATCGGGGGCTTAAACGTGCGCGGCTACTTGCGGCTTGTCGCGACGTTCACCCGCCGGTAGTGGCTGTAGCCGCGCGACGAGGCGACCAACCGATAGGGGATGGCCGTCGGCACAAAGACGCGGTCTTTGCCGATGCGCAGCCGCTCATCGGAATAGGTGTTGACGCGGTCAAAGGTGGCCGACGGGCCCACATCGTCGAGGGGCTGGAAGACGACGTTGAGCGTCAGCGTGGAGCGGCTGTTGTCGAGGACGTGCCAGGTGAAGGAAGGCGGCAGCTCGGCCAGCTCCTCGACGCCGCAAAATTGCACGAAACTGCCGCGCTTTCCCAGGTACTGGACATGGGCGAGCAGCCGCACCAGCTCCTCACGCTTGTCCCCCACCTCGGCCAGGCGGAAGGCGATGCGCAAGCGGCCGCGGAAGAAGGCGTACTCCCGGTAGGCAATGGTGGAATCAAAGGCCCGGCCCGATTTCTTGTCGTGGGGCTCGCGCAACACCTTGACAAAGGTGTGGTTCACCACCGCTTCCTCCGGGGGCTCGAGGTAGATCGTGAGGGGCTTGACCCAGGTAAAGACCGCTTCCCCATCCAAACCGCTGCGGAAGGCGGCTTCCACCAAGGCCAGCTTGATGCTGTAGGGCGTCGGCACCAGGTTGGTGCGCGCCCCCGAGCTGGTGGCCATCGAGCTTTTTTGCGAGAAGAGCGCGGTGGGCCGATACGTGGCAACCAACCACACGGCGTCACGCCTCCACGTCCAGCGTTTCGATCAGCTCGGCCATGTGGGCGGCAAACTCGCTGAGCGACGCAAAGGCCCGCGTGGCGACGGCGCCGGGATACAGGCGGTTGAGCTGCTCGGCGATGCCCTCGATTTCGCGGCGGTAGTCCGACGACAGGGCGCTGATCGTTGGCGCCGGAACCGAGGCGGTGGAGGTGGTCAGCACCCCTTCAAAGCCGAGGATGTGGGGATTTTGCGTGTTCCGCTGGGCCCCGCGCGGGTGAACAAAGGTGAAGAGCACGCTTTCCAAAAGCGCCTGGGCGCGTGCCTTGCGCTCGTCGGCGGGCAGCGCGTAGGTGCGCGTGACGTCGTTGTAGCCGACGCGGCCGAGCTCCACGTGCAGCACCACGGCATACTGGCCCGAGCTGGCCGGCCGGTAGAAGATGTTCTGCCCGGTGTTGGCTCCGCTTTCGTCACCCGAACCCGCCCGGCGTCCGGTGTCGTATTTCACATGGAAATATTGTTCCGTCCGCGTGCGCTCGGGCACGCCCACGAGCCAGCCAAATTCCACCAGCGACTTGCGCGGAACCGACCGTTCGCCGCGCGTGATGAGCACGCCTTCGATGTCGTCGATGACGCAGCGCTCAAGCACGCGGTTGGTGATCTCGGCCAGATCCTTCGTCTTGCCTAGCTCGGCAAAGAAGGCCTCGTCGGCGTTGATGCGGTTGGCGTCGAAGGTTTGGCAGCCGCCACAGAGGGGCAAACCCTTTTCGCGGGCAACGTGGTAGAGGTGCTCGGCCTGGATGTGTTTCAGCATGTCGCCCGAGATGGCGTTCACCACCGCCAGCTCGCCGGTTTCGGTGGTGATGTGCACCATCCGCGTGTGCAGGTGGTTGCCCTCGGCCCCTTCGTTGTTCAGGGCGTGCATGTCGAGGGTGATGAGTCCGCTGATGGACAGGGAACGGATGTTCATACATCTGCGCCTCCTTCTGGGATTGCAAGATGATCGCGTCACGCCTCGTCAATGGGGACGGTGTATACGTCCGCGTCGTCGGCCGCTTCCCCCGTTGCCGCTTCAACTGCCGCCTCGCCCTCGGCGGTGCGATCCTCCCGCGATGACGCGTACGCGATGAGGAGCAGCGCAAGGGCCTCGCTGTGCTGCCGGTGGGCGTCAAACAGGGCCACAAACTGCTCGACCTCGCCGGTGGTAATGTTGGGCCGGCGCCGCCCCCCTTGGCCTTTGCGGGCCAGCTGTTCCTCACGCCGCGCGTTTTCGCGGTTGTACTCGGCCACGAAGTCCATCACGATGGCCAGCAGCTGATCCGGGAAGCGGGCGTGCTGCTTGAGCTTCTGGAACAGGTCGTAGTGGATGGCAAACACCTGCTGCCCGCGGGCCTTGTGATACTGTTCCGCCACCGTGGCCAGGCGCATGGCCTTGGCAATGGCCTGGAAACCCGGGTTGCGCACGATCTCCGCGTAGTGGGGGTATCCCTTCACAACCAGCACCTCCAACAGGCTTTGTTTTGGAGAAGGCATGGACGCGGCACGCTGAGCGGCCCGCTCGCGGGCGCGAAAGAGCGTCATGCCGTACCCGGCAAAGAAAAGGAGCAACGCGCGCCAGTCGCCGCCGGAGACGAAATCGCGGTACGCTTCCAGCAGTTCCGCCTCTTCCGCCTTTTCCTCATCGAGGGCGCGCACGAGGCGCAAGTGT
The DNA here is from genome assembly GCF_014646935.1 of Calditerricola satsumensis. Taxonomy (GTDB): domain Bacteria; phylum Bacillota; class Bacilli; order Calditerricolales; family Calditerricolaceae; genus Calditerricola; species Calditerricola satsumensis. Next base: position 6,929 of record NZ_BMOF01000045.1, read on the forward strand.
TCCTCCAGCAGGTTCATCCAGGCCTCCACGTCATCGGCGGTGCGGACGGGGAACCAACCGGGCAAGCCGATGAAGGAGAGGTTCATCAGGGCTCGCCCGCTGCCCAGGGACTTGAAATAGGCCGCCTGCACGCCGCGAATCACGTCGCGTGGCGTCCAGTCGCCCGCCTCCACATGGTGAAGGAGGAGCTTGGCCAGCTCCAACGCGGACTGAATGTCGAGAAGGATCGAACCGTAGCGAAAACGCTGCGAAAGGGCGCGAAATTCCCGGATCAGCACCTGTTCAAGCACCGCGGCATCAACGCGTCCGGGTACGACGGCCAGGAACTTGTAGTCCTCCCCGAGTCCGTACGCGCACAGCCCCGCTTCCACGCCCAAATAGCGCAGGTACTCCTCAAACCAGTCGGCATAGGTCTTGGGCAGATTGGCCACCGGCGCGCCATCCGGCTTTGGCCGGTTGATGCCCTTGCCCACCGTCGGGTTAAACGCCTGAACAGCCGAAACGACCGGGGAAAAGGCCGTATCCACCGTCCACACCGGAATGCCCTGGGCCATGGCCGCCAGCTTGGCCTTTACCGCCTCGACCAGCTCCTGCGGATGGGCGTTGCGAAAGGCCGCGTGCAACTTGTTGTACGTGCCAAGGGCTTGAAGGACGTTGAGGCTCTGCCACAGCCCCCAATCACTCCGCGGTTGGGCGGCTTCAAGCTGCCGGCGCTCTTCGTCGGACAGCGCGCGGCCGGCGCGCGCCTTTTTGCGCAGATCCCGCCAGGCCACATAGCGGGCCCGCTCCTTTTCGTAATCCAGAAAATCGCTCTCCGGCGCCTGGTCGTCGTCGGCTTTGAGGCGCACGTAGCGATAGCCAGGATTGTGGCGCAGCCGGCCGTAGTCGAGGGCGTCGAGGTCGACCGGCTCCGGAAGGACCACGGCAAAGGCGCCCGGCTCTTCGCGCACCAGCGGGTTTTGGCCCGTCAAGACATACAGGAGGCGCGCCAGGCCAATGGCCGCCAGCGCGTCGCCGTACCCGCCGCTGCGCTTCCACAGCGTAAAGGTTTGCGCCTTCATCGTTTTCCCCCTTTCTCGGCTTGCGATTGGCGATCGGCCAGGCGCAGGCGGCGCACCAGGTACCAGTACAAGAGCCACGCCCGATTGTGGGGCATCACGAGGTGTTCGTAAAACCGTTTGGCCTCTTGAAACCGATAGGGAACAAAGGCCGCCCTGGGCAAGCCCAGGCCCCTCAACGTTTTCACGGCGACGGGGAGCGCCTCTTTCATCAGCGTGAAGGGCTGGCGAATCTCCCGCGCCCACGCGCTGTGGTGACGGGCAATGGCCGTCAGGCAGGCGTCGGCACATTCCCGCGCCAGATCGGGATCAGCCAGGTCTTGCCTCACCCGCTCGAGAATCATCTGCTGGGAGATGTAGGCCCCCTCGACGGCATGCCCCACGTGGCCCATCCGGGCGCGCGCCGCGCGATCGTCGGGATTGCGGGGATCGTAGTCGGTGTGGGCCAAGAAGTCCGTCGGCTCCTCGCCACGCCGCTCCCGCTGGTAGCGCCAGAAGCGATCGGCCACTTCCTGTGTCAGCTTGCCCACGTCATGCAAGGCGGCGACCAGTTCGCCCCACGCCTCGAGGGCCTCCGGCGTCACCCCCAGCTGCGCCGCCAGCCGCTCGTGAGCCACGGCGACGCGCGGCGCCTGGGCTTGGTACAGGCGGCGCACCGCCGCCACATGCTCGGCGTAGGTTTCGCGGCAATAGGCATAGGCGTTGTGCCAAAGTTCAGGCTTTGGCGGCCCGTCCGGCGTCTCGAAGCCGCCCGGTTCGCCCAGCACCAGGCCCACGTCGGAATCGTAGGCGGCCACGTCGGGATGGAGGCACAGGAGCACGTGTTGGGCCACCTCATCGGGGCGCTTTACGGGTTCCCACGCGAGAGGCTCCCGAGATCCGTCGGCATCCCCCTCCTCCCGCACCACCAGCCCGTGCACCCACCGGCCAGCCGACACACCGAGGCGCGCGACCAATCCGCGCAGGGCCGATGTTGGGAGAGAAAACCGCTCCACCTGCCGGCTGAGGTCGACAGCCTGGGGATCGCGGCGGACAATCACGCTCACGCTGTCCACGTCGCGCACGAGCTGCCGTAAACGCGCCATCTCGCCGCTCGCCAAAGCGGTGTCGACCTGATTGCGGCGCACTGTCTCCGGCACCTGTTCAAGGCGCCGGCAATCCAGCTCCCCGTGCGCCCGGTTCACCAGCTCAACGGCTGTGTGTTCATCGGCAAAAAACGGGCAACGCGCCTCCAGGTAGGCCTTGGTGCGGGCCATCGCCTCCCGCGCCCACGCCTCGGCATACGGCGCGGCCTCCTCCCGCCCTTGCGCATCGCGCGGCAGGGCGTAGACGCGCACCCGCCCGCGCTGGCCGGGATAGCGGGCACAGCGCCCGGCGCGCTGCAGGAGGGCGTTGGCCGGACACAGCTCAGTGAGCAAAAGCGGCGCCGACACGTCCAGCCCCACCTCGATCACTTGGGTGGCCACCACGAGCACCGAGCGGTCGGGATCGCGCAACGCCGCAAGAAGCGCCGCCTCTTTGGCCGCCCGGTCCGACGGCAAAAATCGGGAATGCAAAAGCAACACCTCGTCGCGGCATTCCCGCGCCGCCAGCGCCTCGCGCACCCCGCGATAAAGCGCCTGGGCCCGCGGAACGGTGTTGGCGATCACCAGCGTCTTGCGCACGCCGCGCTGACCAAGATGCTCGCGAACCACCTCTTCAGGCGTAAGCGGCACACCGGCCCATTCGTACCGGCGCTCAACCGTCCCCACCGCCGGAAGGGCCCGCGCCTCGTCGCCGCTCACCACCTTGACCGCTGCGCCGGTGCGGCGGGCCATCTCCGCCAACACATCGGCCGGCACTGTGGCGGTCATGGCCAAAAAACGGCTGTAGGGCTTCAGGCGATCCACCATGTCGAGAAAGGTGGCCAGGGAGACGTCCGGCTCCAACAGGTGGAGCTCGTCCATGACGATGTACGCACCTAAGAAGGCACCCGGAACAAGGTTGGCCGAGGAGCGCCCGACCGACAGGGCCAGTCCCACATACGCGCTTAAGGCTTGGTCGATGGTGGCAAAGACGATGTCCCCTTCAAAGAGCGGGTCTTCCGGCTGACTGCCGGTCTGGATGGTGATGGAAAGCGGCAGGCCCAGCGCTTCGACGCGCCGCCGCACCGTCTCGTACAGCGTGCGGGCCAGGGTGCGCAGCGGCAGGAGGTAGATGAGACGATCGGCGAAAGGCAGGCCGCGCTGCTTCGCGTACAAGAACGGAAACACCGCCGTCCACGTCTTCCCCGACCCCGTCGGCGCCGACAGGATCACGTTTTCCCCCGCCAACAGCCGCTCGGCCGCTTCAATTTGAAAGGGATGCGGCGCGGAAACCCCAGTCAGTTCGGGAAAGGCTTCGCGGAGGCTGGCGCGCACGGCTCCTCCCCCCTCTTGGTTTGCCGGTCTACATGGCCAACCGTCGGCATCCCGGAACCCGCCTCTCCTTCCTCAACCGACACGGCGATTTTCCCCAGCCCGAACACGGCGTTTTTGCCGAGGTGCACCCACTCGGCGAGGCGAAGCCACGGCACCACGTCGGCAATTCCTTCTCCTGCGTACTCGGCCCAGCCGACAATGCCGCCCAGTTTCATCCGCTCGCGATGCCGATTTGAATACCGCTCCCAGTCGAGCCAATGGATCTCCTGCGCCACGAGACGCACGGTGCGATCCACGCGATCAAGCAAGGAACGGACATTTGTAGGCGGCTCCTCGCCCTGGTGGAAAACGAGGAGGGCCGACACGCGCCGCAGCAACGCGCGCACGAGGAGCGACATCTCCGGCTTGTCCACCAAATGCCCGTCCCGTTGCAAACGCGTTGGCGTGACAAAGGAAAGGCGCAGGCGCTGGGGATGGCCAGCGGACGCCGGCTCGGCCAAATCGGCACCCGTAACGGTCACCACATGCGCCGTCGCCAGCTGCTGCGTTTCCCCGTTGAACACGAGGGGACCAAGGGTGCCGTCGGCGCGAACGCTGGCGATGGCTTCAAGATGAAACCGCCCCCGCCGTGCCCCCAATCCACGTCGGCCCATCTCCACAAGGGCAAAGGCCACATGGGGGACATACGCGACGCCGCGCCCAAAGAGCACAATGTCCAATTCCAACGCATCACCCGGGTCGTACGCGGTGCGCACGTCATCGGGCGGCTCGATCACGTAGGGGCGCGGAACGTTTTGGTACGTGCCCATCCACGTTCCTACGTCAGGTGGGGCCGTTTCAAAGATGTAGGCATAGGCACATGAGGAAAACAGCGGACAAGGGCGGCAGGCGAAGGATTCAGGATAGGCGCACGCGATGCGGCGGAAGGCATGGCCAAAGGCACCGCGCAAGGTTGACCCCTTGTACGGCGGAAGGGGCACCGGTTCGGTCGCCCGCATCCGCGCACGCAGGCGGACCATCCGCAGGCGAGCGGCGCGGGACCAATCGGACGAAAACATGCCGACTACCTCCGACATGGGAAGGAATTGGACGGCAATGCAGCGAATCCATAGGAAAAGCCTTCTATTTCGAGTCTACATGGCCGGGTTCGTTTCGTCAAGTATATTGTTATCTAGGACAAAAAGACGTTCCTGCATTTGCCCATTGGAAAATGTGACGACCTGGGCGGCGATCCTCTTGAAGCGAGGCAAAAAGGCTGCCCAGGCCGTCGTCAATTGCTATCTCTTTCAATCCTCTTAGCGCCTCCTGACGCGTACGTCGCATGTCCGGCTTGTTGCGACGCCGCCTTATGAGGCTCGAGTCTGTTCTCCAGTGTACCATAGGGGAAGACAACGAACAAACCGCCTCTTGCTCCCGCGCATGGCCCCTTCGGTCAGTCTGCCGACACACCCATCTTCCAGCCGATTCACGTGCACCCCCTATTGACAAAATTCGACCTTTTTTGCTATGATTCATCACGGTTTCACGGCAAATGTTTATTCGTTTAATTCATTTCCCAAAATTTTATTCAAAAATTTTATTACACTTTTCAGAAAGGGGGGACAATGCTGCCAAGAAGAATGCCCTCAACATAGACGCGGAAACAGTCAAGAATCATGGAGACACATAATCCCGCCAACAGCGGAACAGCCTAACGATGAAAGAAGCGTGTTCCCGCTTTCGGCATCCATCCATCGCCATCATCCCAAGCGGAGGGATCGTCGATGAGCTTATGGCGCAAAAAGCCGATTGAACGGTTGATTCAGGAGAGCGAAAAAACGTCCCTCAAGCGGGCCTTGTCTGCTTTCGATCTCACCCTGCTGGGCATCGGGGCCATCATCGGGACGGGGATTTTTGTCTTGACCGGTGTCGCTTCGGCGGAATACGCCGGTCCGGCGCTGGTGCTGTCCTTCATCCTGTCCGGCTTGGCCGCCGCCTTTGCCGCGTTGTCGTATGCGGAGTTCGCGTCGACTGTCCCCGTTTCGGGCAGTGTGTACACCTACACCTACGCCACATTGGGCGAATTCCTGGCCTGGATCATCGGCTGGGTCCTCATTCTGGAGTACACGTTGGCCGTCAGCGCCGTGGCCGTCGGATGGTCCGGCTATTTCCAGTCCCTGTTGAACGGCTTTGGGCTGGGCCTGCCGGAGTATCTGATCAAGAATCCCGCTGAGGGTGGCCTCGTCAACCTTCCGGCGGTTCTGATCATCCTGTTCATCACGTGGCTTTTGGCCCGCGGCGTGAAGGAAAGCGCCCGGTTCAACAACTTGATCGTATTCTTGAAGGTTGCCATCGTGCTCCTGTTCATCCTTGTCGGCGCCTTCTACGTGAAGCCGGAAAACTGGACGCCGTTCATGCCCTTCGGTTGGTCGGGCGTGTTTACGGCTGCGGCGGTGGTCTTCTTCGCCTACGTGGGCTTTGACGCCGTGGCCACGGCGGCGGAAGAGGTGCGCAACCCCAAGCGCGACCTGCCCATTGGCCTCATCGGTTCCCTGGCCGTCTGCACCATTCTCTACGTGATCGTCGCCGCCGTGCTCAACGGCATGGTGCCGTACACCAAGCTGAACACGTCCGCACCGGTGGCCTTTGCCCTCGAGCAGGTCGGCCAAAACTGGCTCGCCGGCATCATCTCGGCGTCGGCGGTCATCACCATCACCACGGTGATGCTTGTGATGGCCTACGGGCAGACGCGGATCTTCTTCGCCATGTCCCGCGACGGCCTCCTGCCGCGCGTCTTCTCCCGCGTCCATCCGCGCTACAAGACGCCGCACATCAACACGTGGATCACGGGCCTGGTGGCCGCCGGTCTGGCCGGGTTCATTCCGCTTGGCCGTCTGGCCGAGCTGGTGAACATGGGAACCCTCACGGCCTTCGTGCTCATCCAGATCGGCGTGATCATCCTGCGCCGCACGCAGCCCGATCTGCCGCGGCCGTTCCGCGCCCCGGGCGTTCCGGTCACGCCGATTCTGGGTGCCCTGTGCGCCCTCTTCCTTATGGGCAACCTGCCTGGAATTACATGGATGGCCTTCTTCATCTGGCTCGTGATCGGACTGGCCGTCTACTTCCTCTACGGCTACCGGAACAGCAAGCTGGCCAACGCCTATCCGGAAGCCAGCGAAAAAGTGTCGTGACACGGCATCACCGGCCACGATTAGCGAGGAGGGCGGATGCGTTCCGCCCTCCTTTCTTGTTGGCTTATCGATTCAGGAAGGCGGCTTCCGCCCATTGGCGGCAGCCGCCCTTTGTGCTGCGCTCCCTCGCGCCGCTTACGACACGTACCGCTCGGCCTCCAGCACCCGTGCGGCGATCTGCCGCTTGAGGGCCACGGCATTGAGCGGCGTGCGGCGCACCAGCTTGCGCAGCACAGCCAGCTGGGCGCGCAGGGCGTCGCCCTCTTCCAGGGCCGCCAGCGCAGTGCGCCCGATGCGCTCGAGCTTGTCGAAGGCGTCCTGCACATAAGCCTGGGTGTAGGCCACCTTGAGCGCCGCCTTCTCCAGCCCGTCGCGGGCGATGGCCTTCTGGGCCCGCAACAGAGCGCTTTCCATGGCGAAAACCTCAATGACGCAGTCGGCCACCGCGGCGAGGAGCTCCTGTTCCCGCTCGAGGGCCTGCTGGTGCTTTTGCACCGCGAGGCCAGATAGGAAGAGGAACAGCTTCTTGGCCCGCCGCACGAGGTCGGCTTCGCGCTCCAGGGGCGCATCGCCCGGCTCCGTCGGCACGAACGCCACGAGCTCCTGCTGCAGGGCCTGGGCCGCCGGCAGAAGGGCCAGCTCGCCCCGAAGGGCCTTCTTCACCAGCATGTCGGGAATGAGCAGGCGATTGATCTCGTTGGTGCCCTCGAAGATGCGGTTGATGCGCGAGCCGCGGTACAGGTTCTCGATCTCGTATTCGCGCATGTAACCATAGCCGCCGTGGATCTGCACGCCCTCGTCAACGATGAAGTCCAGGGCCTCGGTGGCGAAGACCTTGTTCACCGAGCATTCCACGGCGTAGTCGGCGATGGCCTTGGCCGCCGTCTGCCCGTCGGCGTCGGCCGGCAGCACCCCCAGGGCGCCGTCAAAGAGTCCCGCCGTGCGGTAGACCATGCTCTCCATCACATAGGTGCGGATGGCCATGTCGGCCAGCTTCTGCTGGATGAGCGGGAACGAGGCGATCGGCCGGCCGAACTGCTTGCGCTGCTTGGCGTACTGGGCCGACAGCTCCACGGCCCGCTTGGCCGACCCGACGCAGCCCGCCGCCAGCTTCCAGCGGCCGATGTTCAGGATGTTGAAGGCGATGACGTGGCCGCGCCCCACCTCGCCGAGGAGGTTTTCCACCGGCACGCGGGCGTCCTGGAGGATGAGCGTCCGCGTCGAGGAGCCCTCGATGCCCATCTTCTTCTCCTCCGCCCCGGTGGAGACGCCCGGGAACGCGCGCTCGACGATGAAGGCGGAGAACTTGTCGCCGTCCACCTTGGCGTAGACGACGAAGACGTCGGCAAAACCGGCGTTCGTGATCCACTGCTTCTCGCCGTTCAGAATGTAGTGCGTTCCGTCCGGGCTCAGCGTGGCCGTCGTCTTGGCCCCCAGCGCGTCGGAGCCGGAGCCGGGCTCGGTGAGGGCGTAGGCGGCGATCTTCTTGCCCGCGGCCAGATCCGGCAGGTACTTCTTCTTTTGCGCTTCGGTGCCGAAGAAGACGATGGGCAGGGTACCGATGCCCACGTGGGCCCCGTAGGTGAGGGAGAAGGACCGGGCGCGAGCAAATTTCTCGGTGACGATCGTCGTGCTGATCTTGTCCAGCCCGAGCCCGCCGTAGGCCTCGGGCACGTCGCCGCCGAGAAGGCCCAGCTCGCCGGCCTTGCGCATCAGGGCAACGGACGTGGCAAAGTCGTGGTCCTGCTCGATGCGGTCGATCACCGGCAGCACCTCGTTTTCCACAAACTCTTCCGTGGTGCTGGCGATCATCTTGTGCTCCTCGGTGAAATCCTCCGGCGTAAACACGGCCTGCGGGTCCGTCTCCTCGATGAGGAAGGACGCCCCCTTCACCCGTTCGGTCATGGCCCGTTCCTCCGATTTCGTCGTCATGTGCGCTCCTCCTTTTCAACGTATTCGCGCCGGCTTGCGGTCATGCGACGCGCCGACACACCCGTCGTGGCCCTCTCCGCTTACGGCAGCGCCTCAAAGACGCCCGCGGCGCCCATGCCGCCGCCGATGCACATCGACACGACACCGTAGCGCCCCTTGCGCCGGGCCAGCTCGTACAGCAGCGTCACCGTCTGGCGCGCCCCCGTGCAGCCCAGCGGGTGGCCCAGGGCGATGGCCCCGCCGTTGACGTTGACGCGCTCTTCATCCAGTTCCAGGGCGCGGATGCAGTGGACGGCCTGGGAGGCGAAGGCCTCGTTCAGCTCGATCAGGTCGACGTCCTGCTGGCGCACGCCGGCCAGCTTCAGGGCCTTGGGGATCGCCTCCACCGGCCCCACGCCCATGATGTCGGGGTCGACGCCGGCCACGGCGAAGGAGCGGAACACGCCAAGGGGCTTTACGCCCAGCTCCTCGGCCTTCTCCGCCGCCATCACCACCACCGCCGCGGCGCCGTCGCTGGTTTGCGAGGCGTTGCCCGCCGTCACCGTGCCGTCAACGGCGAAAACCGGCTTGAGCCGGGCCAGCGCTTCCAGCGACGTGTCGGGGCGGACACCTTCGTCGGTGTCAAAGAGCCGCGTGCGTTCCACGAGGCGCCCGTCCTCGTCCACCCCGCGCTCCGGCACCTCGACGGGGACGATTTCGTCGCGGAAGCGCCCCTCGGCGATGGCCGCCGCCGCGCGCCGGTGGCTGCGCAGGGCAAAGGCGTCCTGGTCCTCGCGGGTGATGCCGAAGCGGCGCGCCACCCGTTCGGCGGTGTGGCCCATGCTCATGTACACCTCGGGGAAGTGGTCGACGAGGTACGGGTTGGGCGACACCTTGTTCCCCGTCATCGGCACCAGGCTCATGCTCTCCACGCCTCCGGCCACAATCACGTCGGCAAAACCGCACATGATGCGCTGCGCGGCGTCGGCAATGGCCTGCAGGCCGGAAGAGCAGAAGCGGTTGACCGTCACCCCCGGCACGGTGGTGGGCAGCCCGGCGCGCAGGGCGATGATGCGGGCGATGTTGAGGCCCTGCTCCGCCTCGGGAATGGCACAGCCGAAGATGACGTCGTCGACCGCTTCGGGCTTGAGGCCCGGCACGCGGGCGAGGGCCTCGCGGACGACGAGGGCCCCCAGGTCGTCGGGGCGCACATGGCGGAGCGCGCCCTTCTTGGCCTTGCCGATGGGCGTGCGCACCGCGGCAACAATCACGGCTTCGCGCATGGGTCCGTTCCCTCCTTTGGTCTCGTGCGGTTGGCGGTCCGGCGGCTCGCGCGTCCCGATCGACGCGCAAACCCTGACCGTCAGTTGCGCAGCGGCCGGCCGGTGGCCAAGAGGTGCTGCATGCGCTGCTGGGTCTTCGGCTCGCCGAGCAGGCTGAGGAAGGCCTCCCGCTCGAGGTCGAGAAGGTACGACTCGGGCACCTCCGTCCCCGCCGGCACGCGGCCGCCGGCCAGCACGTGGGCCAGCTTCTCGGCGATCTTCAGGTCGTGGTCGGAGATGTGGCCGCTCTCGCGCATGGCCAGGGCCCCCAATTTCAGCACGGCGTAGCCGCTCTCGCCCACCACGCGGATCCGCCTGGGCTGCGGCGGCACATAGCCGCGCGCGGCCAGCTCGAGGACGCGCCGCTTGGCCGCGGCGAGCAGGTGGTCGCCGTTGACGGTGATCCCGTCGGCCTCGCGCAGGAAGCGGCGCTTTTTCGCCTCCTTGGCGCTCGAGGAAACCTTGGCCAGGGCGATCGTCTCAAACACCGCGTTGACAAGGGGCTGCAGGTCGACGTCCGCGCCCTCCGGCACCGCCTCCAGGTAGCGCAACAGCAGCTCCTTGCAACCGCCGCCGGCCGGGATGACGCCGACCCCGGTCTCCACCAGGCCCATGTACGTCTCCGCCGCCGCCTCGATGCCCGCCGCCGGGAGGCAGAACTCCGCCCCGCCGCCGAGGGTCATGCCGAAGGGCGCCGCCACCACCGGCTTCTTGGCGAACTTGATGCGCTGGGTGGCGCGCTGGAACTCGCGGACCATCCAGTCGAGCTCGTCCCAGTTCTCCTCCTGGGCCTCAAACAGCATCAGCGCCACGTTGGCCCCCACGGAGAAGTTCTTGCCCTGGTTGCCGATGACGAGGCCCTCGAAGTTGCGCTCCACCTCGTCGATGGCAATGTGCGTCATCTGCAGGATGTCGCCGCCGATGGCGTTGTTCGGCGAATGGAACTCCAGGCAGGCCACGCCGTCGCCCAGGTCGATGAGGGAGGCGCCGCTGTTTTGGCGGATCACCCGCCCCTGCTCCTTCAGCGCGGCGAGGTTGATCACCTCGGGCTTCTCCTCGATGCCGCGGTACTTGCCCTCCAGCACGTAGAAGGCGCGCCGGCCCTCCTCGCGGGCGTAGAACGTCTTATGGCCGGCGGCGAGCATCGCTTCGACCCACTCGGGGATGGCCTCGCCCTCGGCCTTCATCCGCTCCACCGACCGCGCCACGCCGATGGCGTCCCACGTTTCAAAGGGCCCAAGCTCCCAGCCGAAGCCCCACTTCATGGCGTTGTCGACGGTGTGGAGATCGTCGGCGATCTCTGGAATCTTGGCCGCCGCATAGAGGAGCACCTTCTTCAACACGTTCCATGCGAAGCGGCCCGCCGCGTCGTCGGCGTAGACGAGGGTGCGCAGACGCGTCGGCAGGTCCTTGGCCGCCTTGGCCGCGTCCATTGAAGGCGCTTTCCATTTGCGCCGCGGCCGGTAGGTCATCGTCGCGATGTCGAGGGCCAGGATCTCGCCCTTCTCCTTCTTGTAGAACCCTTGCCCGGCCTTTTCGCCGATCCAGCCCCGCTTCACCATCTCCTCGATGAAGGCGGGCACGGCAAAGGCTTCCCGCTCCGCCGGATCGTCGACGTTGGCGGCCACGTTGCGCGCCACGTTGACGTAGGTGTCGAGCCCCACCACGTCGAGGGTGCGGAAGGTGGCGCTCTTCGGGCGGCCCATGAGCGGCCCGGTGATGCTGTCCACCTCATCCGGGCCCAGCCCGGCACGCAGCATCTCCTGCACCGTCACCTGCAGCCCGTAGACGCCGATGCGGTTGGCGACGAAGTTGACCGTGTCCTTGCACAGGACAACCCCTTTGCCCAGCACGCGCTCGCCGAAGTCGCGCATGAAGGCCACGATCTCCGGCCGCGTGTCGCGGTGCGGGATGATCTCCAAGAGCTTCAGGTAGCGCGGCGGGTTGAAGAAGTGGGTGCCGAGGAAATGCTGGCGGAAGCTGTCCGAGCGCCCCTCGGCCATGGCGTGGATGGAAATGCCCGACGTGTTCGTCGACACGATGCTGTCGGGGCGGCGGTGTTCGTCCACCTTGGCCAGCACCTGGCGCTTGATGTCGAGGTTCTCCACCACCGCCTCGATGATCCAGTCCACCTCGCCCAGCCAGTGGAGGTGGTCCTCCAGGTTGCCCGGCGTGATCCGCTCCACGTCGGCCGGATCGTACAGCGGCGCCGGCTTGGCTTTCAGCAGGCGCGCTTTGGCCTGCGTCGCCAGCCGGTTGCGCACGGCCGGGTGGTCGAGCGTCAGGCCCTTGGCCTCCTCCTCCGGCGTGAGCGATCGCGGCACGATGTCCAGAAGGTAAGTGGAAATGCCCACGTTGGCCAGGTGCGCGGCGATGGCCGCGCCCATCACCCCTGAGCCGATCACCGCCGCTTTCTCGATGCGCCTCATGGCAACGCCCCTCCCCGTGTTGCGTGTCGCCCCAACCGAACGTGCCGCCATCCAGCGACCCTTGTCGTTCATCCGGTTTCATGGGTATGCGCGTTGGGGCAACGATATTTTGAATGAGCATTCATTCACGAATCCCCTATCTATTCTTAACATTACACCAAAACCCAAGCGTCGTCAACTGTGAAGTTCGAATGTTCAGATGCCGAATGGCGCTCCTTTCCTCCAACACTCCCCGGCTCTACGCTAAAAAGTGTGGATGCCAAGAAGGAAAAAGGCGGTCAGCGAGCCAA
>NZ_BMOF01000046.1 GCF_014646935.1 Calditerricola satsumensis
TCCAGCGCCGATGGTACTTGGGGCGAAAGCCCCTGGGAGAGTAGGTCGTTGCCAGGCACGGCGGTTCAACGTCCTTGGTCTTGCAGCAAGGCAGGGTCAAGGGCGTTTTTTGTTTTCGCGTCCGTTTTCTTCCTCTTGTGTGGCCGGGAGATGAGGCGCGCGTTGCCGCAGAACGCGACGACACGGTTCGCACATAATGGCAAGCCGTTCATGATAAACTGAAAGTGCCCTCGCGTCGCAAACCAAACGTTGTCCAAGGGAAGGGGGAGGAGACCGGTATGGCTCAGGAAAAGGCGCTGCTGTTTGATTTGGACGGGACGCTGATCCGCACCGAAACAATCGCCGTGCCCGCCTTCCGCCAAACCTTTGCCCGCTTGCGCGAGGCGTACGGCGAGGCCATTTCCGTGCCCAGCGAGGTCGACGTGCGTGGCGTGTTCGGCAAGACGCTACCCGAAATCTGGGCCACCTTGTTGCCCAACGCCGATGAGGCGGTGCGGCGGGAAGCCGACAAGTGGCTCCTGCACTACGAGCGGGAGGCCCTGGCTACCGGCAAGGGCGAGCTGTATCCGGGCGTGCGCGAGACGCTCGAGCGCCTGCGCGCCGACGGATACCGCCTTTTTATCGTAAGCAACGGCGGGGAAGCGTATGTGGACGCGGTGTGCACGCACCTCGGCCTTGCGCCGTACTTTGACGATTTCTACAGCGCGGGACGGTTTGCCGCGCGGTCGAAAGCCGAGCTCGTCGCCCGCCTGCTGCGCGACCACGGCGTCCGGCAGGGGGTGATGGTAGGCGATCGCCGTTCCGACGTGGAGGCCGGCCATGCCAACGGCCTGAAGGTGATCGGGTGCGGGTACGGATACGGCACCACGGGTGAGCTCAAGGAGGCCGATGCCGTCGTCGAGCGGTTCGACGCGATTCGGGATGTGCTTGCGCAATGGGCTGTGGAAGGAGCGTGGGCGCGGTGAGCACGTGGATGGCGACCGTGACCTCGTCGACCTATTTCGACATCACGGTGCGGCTCCTGCTGGCGGTGATCCTTGGCGGGCTCATCGGTCTGGAGCGGGACAAACGCGATTTGCCCGCCGGCTTTCGCACGCACATTCTCGTTTGCCTCGGTTCGGCTCTCATCATGCTCATCTCCATCTACGGCTTTGAGGACGTGATCGATCGGACCAACATCCAGGCCGATCCGGCCCGGCTGGCCGCGCAGGTGGTCAGCGGCATCGGCTTTTTGGGTGCGGGCACAATCCTCGTACACGGATTTGCCATTCGCGGGTTGACCACGGCCGCCTCGCTGTGGGTGGTCTCCGGCATCGGGCTCGCCGTCGGGGCGGGGTTTTACTTTGGCGCCGTGCTGACCACGGCCTTGGTCCTGTTCAGCCTTGTGCTCTTGAACCGCCTGGAGAGCTGGTATGTCAGCCAGCGCCGGCTGAGGCGGCTTGTGGTTCGCGTAGTGGATCAGCCGGGGCAGCTCGCCCGCATTGCCAGCCTCCTGAGCAACTACGGCGTCATCATTCGCCGCATCGAAGTGGAAGACGTCCATCGCAAGGGCGACAAGCCCAGCGTCGACATCACCCTGTCGCTTCATTTTCCGCCCGACCAGTCGCCGCTGTTTGTCGTCGAGCGCCTGCGCGATCTTGACGGCGTGCGCGATGTCTCGCTGCTGTGAGCCGGCGTCCCCCCTCTTGCCATTGGAAAGAATTGCGGGTATACTGAAAGCAGAAGGTCAAAGATAGTCAAAGTCAACCGCTCGTCGTCAAACCTTCAACCTTTGGCTTCTCACCTTCTGGAAACGGTGGTGGGAGGATCGAGCCGTGCGCTGCATAGCCGACATCATCGAGCAGTACCTGAAGGAGCTTCTCAACGAAAGTCCCCTGGGAATGGTCGAGATTCAACGCAGCGAGCTGGCCAGCCGCTTTCGCTGCGTTCCGTCGCAGATCAATTACGTGATCAACACGCGCTTTACCCTCGAAAAGGGGTACCTGGTGGAATCGAAACGCGGAGGTGGCGGTTTTATCCGCATCCGCAAGGTCCAGGGCAATGAGAACCAGGCCCTGTTTCGGGCCATACTAGAACGGATCGGAGATTGCGTTTCGCAGTCGGCAAGCGACGCCATCTTGCAGCACTTGCATGAGGAAGGGTGGCTGGAGGAGCGGGAGCTGCGCCTCTTGAAAACGGTCCTCTCCCGCAACGTGCTGCCGCTGCCCATTCCCCTGCGCGACCAGGTGCGCGCGGCGATGCTCCGCGCGGTGGTGGCAGAGGTATTGAGCGACGGATGGAGGAGGAATGCGCCATGATGTGCCAAGAGTGCGGGCAGCGCCCCGCGACGCTCCATTTTACGAAGATCGTCAACGGCGACAAGACGGAGTTTCACCTGTGCGAGCGATGTGCACGGGAAAAGGGCGAGCTGATCCCGGGCATGAGCAACACCTTCTCCATTCACAACCTGCTTTCGGGGCTGATGAACTTTGACGTGCCCACCCATACCGGCCACCCGGCGCAGGCGTTGCGCTGCAACGTCTGCGGACTGACCTATACGCAGTTTTCCAAGACCGGCCGCTTCGGCTGCCCGGCCTGCTACGAAGCCTTCGATGCGCACCTTGAACCGCTCTTTCGCCGGCTGCACGGGGCGACGGCCCATACGGGCAAGGTGCCGGCGCGGGCCGGCGGCGTCATGCGCCTTGCCCGCGAGCTGGAGCGGCTCAAAGCGGAGCTGAAGCAGGCCGTGGCCCGCGAAGAGTTCGAGCGGGCCGCCCAGCTGCGCGACCGCATCCGTCAGCTGGAAGCGCAGATCGATCACGCGTAACGGCCGTCGCAAGGGGGGAAGGACGTGTCCATCCAGAAGTTTGTCACCCGCGCGCTCAGCGAGTGGATGAATGGCAGCGGCCCCGATGCCGACATCGTGGTGTCGAGCCGCGTCCGCCTGGCGCGCAACCTGCGCGATTTGCCCTTTCCGTACCTGGCCACCAACAGCCAGCTGGAGGCGGTTTTGGAGCGCGTCCGGAGGGCCTTGGGCCAGGAGGCGCTGGCCCCGTACCGCTTCACGTGGATCCCGATGGACGAGCTGGACGAGATCGACAAGCGGGTGCTTGTGGAGAAGCACCTCATCAGCCCGCTGCTGGCGGAAGAGGCGCGCAAGGGTGCCGTGGCCATCAGCGAGGACGAGCGCATCAGCATCATGGTGAACGAGGAGGACCACCTGCGCATTCAGGTCCTCTTTCCCGGCTTGCAGCTGGCCGAGGCGTGGCAGCTGGCCAGCCGGATCGATGACGCCCTCGAGGCGGCCTTGAACTACGCCTTCCACGAGCGCCGCGGGTACCTGACGGCCTGTCCGACCAACGTGGGAACGGGCATTCGCGCGTCGGTGATGGTCCACCTGCCGGCGCTGGTGATGACGCAGCAGGTGGGGCGCATCCTGACGGCCATTCACCAGGTGGGCCTCGTCGTGCGGGGGCTGTACGGCGAGGGGAGTGAGGCCCTCGGCAACCTGTTTCAGATCTCCAACCAGATCACCTTGGGCCGCTCCGAGGAGGACATCTTGGAAAACCTCCACGGCGTGGTCAAGCAGGTCATCGAGCACGAGCGCACCGCGCGGCGCTCGCTCCTCGAGACCAACCGCCTGAAGCTGGAAGACCGCCTGAGCCGTTCCTTCGGCATTCTGTCCCACGCGCGGATCATCGAGTCCAAGGAGGCCATCCAGCGCCTGTCGGATGTGCGCCTTGGTGTCGATTTGGGCTTGTTCCGCGGCGTGACGCCGGCGACCCTCAACGAGCTCACCGTCATGACCCAGCCGGGCTTTTTGCAGCGCTGGGCGGGGCAGGCGCTGACGCCCGAGCAGCGCGACGAGCGGCGGGCGCGCCTGATTCGCGAACGTTTGAACCGCGCCGCTGGCGGCGAATCCTAAGGAGGGGTGATGGACCATGATGTTTGGCCGTTTCACGGAACGCGCGCAAAAGGTGCTGGCGTTGGCCCAGGAGGAAGCGATTCGCCTGGGGCATTCCTCGATCGGCACCGAGCACATCCTGCTCGGCCTCGTCCGCGAGGGGGAAGGCATTGCCGCCAAGGCCTTGCTCGGTCTGGGCCTCGACCTCGAGAAGATCCGCGACGAAGTGGAGTCCCTCATCGGCAAGGGGACGGAACAGCCGACCCACCTCAACTACACGCCGCGTGCGAAAAAGGTGATCGAGCTGTCGATGGACGAGGCGCGCAAGCTGGGCCACACCTACGTCGGCACGGAACACATCCTCCTCGGCCTGATCCGCGAAGGGGAGGGCATTGCCGCCCGCGTCCTCAACAACCTCGGCGTCAGCCTGAACAAGGCCCGCCAGCAGGTTTTGCAGCTGTTGGGCTCGAGCGAGGCGGTTTCCTCGCACCCGCACGGCGGGGGGGGCCATGTGAGCACGCCGACGCTGGACAGCCTGGCCCGCGACTTGACGGCCATTGCCCGGGAAGGAGGCCTTGACCCGGTCATCGGCCGCGAGAAGGAGATCGAGCGCGTCATCCAGGTGCTCAGCCGGCGGACGAAGAACAACCCCGTGCTGATCGGCGAGCCGGGCGTCGGGAAGACGGCCATCGCCGAGGGGCTGGCCCAGCGCATCGTCAACAACGAGGTGCCGGAAACCCTGCGCGACAAGCGGGTCATGTCCCTCGACATGGGCACGGTGGTGGCCGGCACGAAGTACCGCGGTGAGTTTGAGGACCGCCTGAAGAAGATCATGGACGAGATCCGCCAGGCGGGGAACATCATCCTGTTCATCGACGAGCTGCACACGCTCATCGGCGCCGGCGGGGCCGAAGGGGCCATCGACGCCTCCAACATCCTCAAGCCGGCCCTCGCCCGCGGCGAACTGCAGTGCATCGGCGCCACCACCCTCGACGAGTACCGCAAGTACATTGAAAAGGATCCGGCCCTCGAGCGCCGCTTCCAGCCGATCATGGTCGACGAGCCGACGCCGGAGGAGACGGTCAAGATCCTCGAAGGGCTGCGCGACCGCTACGAGGCCCATCACCGGGTGAAGATCACCGACGAGGCCATCGAGGCGGCAGTCAAGCTGTCCGACCGCTACATCACCGACCGCTTCCTGCCCGACAAGGCCATCGACCTCATCGACGAGGCGGCGTCCAAGGTGCGCCTGGCCTCCTACACCGTGCCGCCGAACCTGAAGGAGCTGGAGCAGAAGCTGGAGGAGATTCGCAAGGAGAAGGAAGCGGCGGTGCAGAGCCAGGAGTTTGAGAAGGCGGCCGCCCTGCGCGACAAGGAGCAGAAGGTGCGCGAGGAGCTGGAGCGGCTGCGCCGGGAGTGGAAGGAGAAGCAGGGCCAGACCGATTCCGAGGTGACGGCCGAGGACATCGCCGAGATCGTCTCCAACTGGACGGGCATCCCGGTGAGCAAGCTGGCCGAAGAGGAGACGGAGCGCCTCTTGAAGCTGGAGGAGATCCTCCACAAGCGCGTCATCGGCCAGGACGAGGCGGTCAAGGCCGTGGCCCGGGCCATCCGCCGCGCCCGCGCCGGCCTGAAGGATCCCAAGCGGCCCATCGGCTCCTTCATCTTCCTCGGTCCGACGGGCGTCGGCAAGACGGAGCTGGCCCGCGCCTTGGCGGAGGCCCTCTTCGGCGACGAGAACGCCATGATCCGCATCGACATGTCGGAGTACATGGAGAAGCACTCCACCTCCCGCCTCATCGGCGCGCCGCCCGGGTATGTCGGCTACGAAGAGGGCGGCCAGCTGACGGAGAAGGTGCGCCGCAAGCCCTATTCCGTTGTGCTCCTCGACGAGATCGAGAAGGCGCATCCGGAGGTGTTCAACATCCTCCTGCAGGTGCTCGAGGACGGGCGGCTGACCGACGGCAAGGGGCGGACGGTCGACTTCCGCAACACGGTGATCATCATGACCTCCAACGTCGGCGCCGACCTGATCAAGAAGGGCGGCGGCCTCGGCTTCACCGTCCCCGCCGATGCCGACCAGCGCGAGTTTGAGGGCATGAAGGAGAAGGTGATGAACGAGCTGAAGCGCACCTTCCGCCCCGAATTCCTCAACCGCATCGACGAGGTGATCGTCTTCCATCCGCTCAAGGAGGAGCACATCGTCCAGATCGTCTCGCTGATGGCCGAGCAGCTGCGCAAACGCCTGCTCGAGCAGGGGATCGACTTCGTGCTCACCGACAAGGCCAAGCAGAAGATTGCCAAGGAAGGCTTCGACCCGCAGTACGGGGCGCGGCCGCTGCGGCGGGCCATCCAGCGCCACATCGAGGATCGCTTGTCCGAGGAGCTGCTCCTCGGCCACATCCAGCGCGGCGACAAGGTGGAGATCGACGTCGACGACCAGGGCGCCTTCGTCGTGCGCAAGGTGGAGCCCGTCGCGTCGTGAACCGGTGAAAACCGGTGATCCGCCTCCTTCTGGAGAAGGAGGCGTTTTTTGCGCGCCTTTGCTATACTGAAAGAGCATCCATGCCCCTGTGGCCGAGGCGGAGAGGAGCGGGAGGGACGTGGCCAA
Organism: Calditerricola satsumensis; assembly: GCF_014646935.1. Taxonomy (GTDB): domain Bacteria; phylum Bacillota; class Bacilli; order Calditerricolales; family Calditerricolaceae; genus Calditerricola; species Calditerricola satsumensis. Next base: position 6,495 of record NZ_BMOF01000046.1, read on the forward strand.
GCATAGATCCCGGTTTGTCTGCCAAAAATGTGGATACGAATCGGCAAAGTGGATGGGCCGCTGTCCGGGGTGCGGGCAGTGGAACGCGATGGTGGAGGAGGTGGCCGTTGCCGCCGGGACCATGCGCGTGCGCGGGGAGAGCGCCGAACCGGTTCCCCTCGTGCACGTGACGCGGGAAGAGGTGCAACGCCTGGACACGAGAATCGGCGAGCTCAACCGCGTGCTGGGCGGCGGCGTTGTCCCGGGTTCCATCGTCCTCGTCGGGGGCGATCCGGGCATCGGCAAGTCGACGCTCCTGTTGCAGATGGCCGACCGGCTCGCGGCGCAGGGGCATGTCGTGCTCTACATTTCCGGTGAGGAGTCGCCGCAGCAGACCAAGCTGCGCGCCGAGCGTCTCGGCGTGGCCGCGGAATCGCTCCTCGTGTTGGCGGAAACCGATCTCGTGCGCATTCGCCACCATGTCGCGCGTGTCCGACCGGCTCTCGTGATCATCGATTCCGTGCAGACGGTCTACCATCCCGACGTCGCCTCCGCTCCCGGCAGCGTGGCCCAGGTGCGGGAGTGCACGGCCCATCTGATGCGGATGGCTAAGGAGCAGGGCGTGGCCACCTTTGTCGTCGGGCACGTGACGAAGGACGGGGCCATTGCCGGGCCCAAGCTGCTTGAGCACATGGTCGACGCCGTGCTGTATTTCGAGGGGGATCGGCACCACGCCTACCGGATCCTCCGCGCGGTGAAGAACCGCTTCGGCTCGACGAACGAGATCGGCATTTTTGAAATGAAGGACACGGGGCTTGCGGAAGTGGTCAACCCGTCGGCCCACTTCTTGTCGGAGCGTCCGACCGGCGTCGCCGGATCCACCGTCGTGGCCAGCCTGGAGGGCACCCGCCCGGTGCTCGTCGAGGTGCAGGCCCTCGTGACCCCGACCAGCTTTGCCACGCCGCGGCGCATGGCCACCGGCGTCGATCCCAACCGGGTGGCGCTGCTTCTTGCCGTGCTGGAGAAGCGCGTCGGGCTGTTTTTGCAGCACCATGACGCCTACGTCAACGTGGCCGGCGGTGTGCGGCTGGATGAGCCGGCCGTCGACTTGGCCGTCGTCGTGAGTGTGGCCTCCAGTTTTCGCGATGAGCCCACCGATCCGCACGACGTGGTGGTGGGGGAAGTGGGGCTGACCGGCGAGGTGCGCGGCGTCTCGCGCATTGAGCAGCGCGTGCGGGAGGCGCACAAGCTCGGCTTTCGTCGCGTGATCGTGCCGGCGCAGAACCTGTCGGGCGGGTGGGACCCGCCGCCGGGAATGCGCCTCATCGGCGTGCGCACGGTGGAAGAAGCGCTGGAAGCCGCGTTTGGGAGGTGAGAGGTGACGATGGCCGACAACCGCGATTCCTTCATCAGCAGCGTGTTGCCGTTCGTCGCGCCGGGCACGCCCCTGCGGGAGGGGCTGGAAAACGTGTTGCGCGCCAAGACCGGGGGACTGATCGTCGTCGGGTACAGCCCCGAAGTGATGGCGATCATGGAAGGGGGCTTTTTTATTAATTGCGACTTCACCCCGGCCAATCTGTACGAGTTGGCCAAAATGGACGGGGCGATCATCCTGAGCGACGACCGCAAAAAAATTTTGTATGCCAACACCCAATTGGTGCCCGATTCGTCGATTCCTTCGACGGAAACGGGCATGCGCCACCGCACCGCCGAGCGGGTGGCCAAGCAGACGGGCAAGCTTGTCGTCGCCATTTCCCAGCGCCGCAACGTGATCACCCTCTACAAAGGCCCGTTCCGCTATGTGCTGAAGGAGATCGGCGTCATCCTCGCGAAAGCGAACCAGGCCATTCAGACCCTTGAAAAATACAAGTCCGTCCTCGATCAGGCGCTGACCAATTTGAGCGCATTGGAATTTGAAGAGTTGGTTACCCTTCAAGAAGTGGTGACCGTGCTCCAGCGCGTGGCCATGGTCCTGCGTATCAAGCGGGAAATCCAAAAATATATTCATGAATTGGGGACGGAAGGGCAGCTCATTCAGATGCAGCTGGAAGAACTGGTGGCCGATGTGGAGCACGAGGCCTTGCTGATCATCAAGGATTACTGCCAGCCGCCAGAGGCCAGCGCCGGCGAGATCCTGCGTGCCCTGACCGAGTTGGCGCCGGATGAGGTGGTGGAGACGTCCACCCTCGTGCGCTTGCTCGGGTATGTGCCGGGTGGTAATATACAGGAAGAACCGCTCTTTCCGCGCGGCTATCGCATCTTGAGCAAGATTCCCCGCTTGCCGCAGACTGTCGTGCACAACCTGGTGGAGCGGTTTGGCAATTTGTCCGACGTGATGATGGCGTCCATCGAGGAGCTCGACGAGGTGGACGGCATCGGCGAGGTGCGTGCCCGGACGATCAAGGACGGCCTGAAACGCATTCAAGAACAGGTGTTTATCGACCGAAACGTGTAGGAATGCGTCAAGGCGCGGCGCGAAGGTCCGACGGTGGATGCCGCTTGCTGTTGCCATCGACGCACCTGCCGCACGGGAAGGAAAGAACCGCCTGGAGGTTTTGTCATGGTCGCCAAAACCCTGCCCAACCTGTTTACGGTGGCGAACTTATTCTTAGGGATCATCTCCATCGTGCTGGCCTTTCAGGAACAACCCGAACACGCGGCCGTTCTCGTCATCATTGGCATGTTGCTGGATGGTCTGGACGGACGCGTGGCGCGGAAGCTGGGCGTCCAGAGCGAGTTCGGCAAAGAACTGGATTCGCTGTCGGATGTCATCTCCTTCGGGGTGGCCCCGGCGTTCATCATGTACGTCGTCGTGCTGCAGGACCTCGGCTTGTACGGCTTGATGGTGACGGCGCTGTTTCCGATTTGCGGCGCGTTGCGCTTGGCCCGTTTCAACATCACCGAGGGGAATGCCCATTACTTTGTCGGGCTGCCGATTACGGCCGCCGGCGGGGTGCTGGCCACCTTCGCCTTGTACCACCACGTCTTCTCGCCGGTCTACCTCACCATCGGCATGCTCGCCCTGTCGCTGCTTATGATCAGCAACGTGAAATACCCGAACTTCAAACGCGTCGGCATCCCCCGGGCGGCGATCTGGGTGACGCCGATCCTGGTGGGGATCGTAGGGTATCTTGCCTGGCGATTTCCCGACTCCTTCTCCAAGCTCGTCTTCCTGCCCCTGGTCTTGTACGCGCTGTACGGCTTAAAAAAAAATCTTGACGCCTTGCTCCGGCGCAACCAGGCGGTGCAGGACCCGATCGAAACGGATGTGCACTCGTGAACGGGCCCTGGGAGGTTTTACCTCCCGGGGCTTTTCTTCCCTATGTGCCGTTGCGCGTGCACGGTCAAGCAGAAAAAGGCGAATGGGCTTTGTCGCCGAAAATTGCAAAGGACCTTGACGTACCTTCTTATATGTGTTAAAATTCTAAATTTAAATTTGACAGAATGGGTATCCTGTGATAAACTGGAAGTATCTGATACCGGGGGTGACGGGATTGTTTAACGTCGGCGACAAGGTCTTTTATCCCATGCACGGGGCGGGCGTGATCGAGGCCATTGAAGAGCGGGAGATCCTGGGCGAGAAGCGGACCTATTACGTCATGCACATTCCGGTTGGCAACATGAAAGTGATGATCCCGATGAACAGCGCGGAGAAGGTGGGCCTGCGCGAAGTGATCGACGAAGAGGCAGCAAACCGCGTGCTCGCCATCTTGCGGCGCTCCGACGTGGACCTGTCGGACAATTGGAACCGGCGCTATCGGGCGCACCTGGACAAGATGAAGAGCGGCGACATCTTCGAGGTGGCCGACGTGGTGCGCAACCTCATGCTGCGCGAGCGGGAAAAAGGCTTGTCTACGGGCGAGCGGCGGATGCTGGAAAACGCGCGGCAGATCTTGATCAGCGAGCTCGTTTTGGCCAAAGGCATCGACGAGCAACAGGCGGCGGAGCTGGTGGAAGCGTGCGTGGAAAACCGCGAGACTGCTGTGTGACGGTTTCGTGAAGCGTCGATTGAGCGTGCGCAATCCTGTCTATACTGGGTAAAGGAGGTGACAGGATGCTCAAGCGCTTCATCCAGCTCTTCTTTGTCGTGGTCGGGGCGGCGTTGGGCTATCATTACGGTCCAAGTTTGATCCAGTTTCTCAACGTCACCGTCAATTTCGGTCTCGAAAATCCGTACATCAATCCGTACATCGGCGCCTTTGGCGGTGCGGTGCTCCTCTTTTTCAGCACGTCGTACCTCACGGATTGGCTCGTCGACCGTTTGCGCCGCGGCGAGGAGCGGCTCATCAAAGAGGTGCCGGTCGTCGATGTGCTGTTCGGCGTCATCGGCATGGTAATCGGTCTTATTGTCGCCTTTCTTCTCTTTTTGCCCCTGCAGAGCATTCCGATCCTTGGCAACTTCCTCCCCCTGTTCGTCTCCGGGCTTCTGGGCTACTTCGGGTACCGCATCGGGTTTTCCAAGCGCGACGAAATCGTCGCCGTTTTCTCGTTGGGACGCCTGTCGCGGGAAAAGGCCAAGAACAAGGTCCCGCCGGGCACGTACAAGATTCTCGACACGAGCGTGATCATTGACGGCCGCATCGCCGACATCTGCGAGACCGGCTTCCTGGAAGGCGTGCTCGTCATTCCCGAGTTCGTCCTGGAAGAGCTTCAGCACATCGCCGACTCGTCCGACGTGCTGAAGCGCAACCGGGGACGCCGGGGCCTCGACATCCTCAACAAGATCCAGAAAGAGCTGAACATGGAGGTCCTCATCTACGAAGACCCCTTCGAGGACACCCTCGAGGTGGACAGCAAGCTGGTTAAGCTGGCCAAAAAGCTGCAGGCCAAAGTGGTGACGAACGATTTCAACCTGAACAAGGTGTGCGAACTGCAGGGCGTGCCGGTGCTGAACATCAACGACCTGGCCAACGCGGTGAAGCCGATCGTGTTGCCCGGCGAGGAGATCAACGTCCACGTGATCAAGGACGGCAAGGAGCACGGCCAGGGCGTGGCCTACCTTGACGACGGGACGATGATCGTCGTCGAAGGCGGCAAGGAATTTATCGGCTCCACGGTTGACGTGCTCGTCACGAGTGTGCTACAAACATCAGCAGGACGCATGATTTTCGCCAAGCCGAAGATGCTGGAAAAGGCGCTGTAGGAAGGGCGAGGAGTCGACGGGGAGATGAGGGCGGGAGCCGTGGTGGTGGCGGCCGGCGCCGGCCGCCGGATGCAGCGTGCGGAAAACAAGGTGTTCCTCCGCATCGGGGGAACACCTGTTTTGCTTCACAGTTTGCGCGTGTTTGCCGCCCATCCCGCCGTGGCGCGCATCGTGGTGGTGGCGCGGGCCGGCGAAGAGGAGCGCGTGCGCGCCCTGGCGCAGGACCTGGCGCCGGCCAAGCCGCTGGCGGTGGTGACGGGCGGCGCCGAGCGGCAGGACAGCGTGTACGCCGGCCTGTGCGCGCTGGCGGACTGTGACGTCGTCCTGGTGCACGACGCGGCGCGTCCCTTTGTGCGCCCCCAGCACGTCGACCGCCTCCTGGCGGCGGTGCAAGAGGCGGGGGCGGCCTGCCTCGGCGTACCGGTGAAGGACACGGTGAAACGGGTGAACGCCGACGGGACGATCGCCGAAACGCCGCCGCGGTCGGCGCTGTGGCTGGCCCAGACGCCCCAGGCGTTTCGGCGCGCGCTGCTCCTTGCGGCCCACGAGGCGGCGCGGGCGGACGGCGTGGTGGCCACCGACGACGCGGCGCTCGTGGAGCGGCTGGGCCATCCGGTGCGGATGGTGATGGGCGACTACGACAACGTGAAGATGACCACGCCGGAGGATGTCGCCGTCGCGGAGGCGCTTCTCCGGTGGCGGGAGGGCAAGGATGCGTATCGGACAAGGCTTTGACGTGCATCGCTTTGCAGAGGGCCGCCGGCTGGTGATCGGCGGGGTGGAGATCCCGCATGAACGGGGGCTTTTGGGCCACTCCGACGCCGACGTGCTGCTGCACGCCATCGCCGACGCCGTGCTGGGGGCCCTCGGCCGCGGCGACATCGGCCGTCATTTTCCGGACACCGACCCGGCCTACAAGGATGCCGACAGCGCCGTGCTTCTGGCGCGGGTGTGGGCCTTGGCCGAGGCGGACGGGTACCGCTTGGGCAACCTTGACGCGACGGTGCTGGCCCAAGCGCCGAAACTGGCGCCGTACATTCCCCGCATGCGCGAGCGCATTGCCGCGTTGCTCAGGGCCGATGTCCGCCAGATCAACATCAAGGCGACGACGACGGAGGGGCTCGGCTTTGTCGGGCGCATCGAGGGCATTGCCGCCCAGGCGGTGGTGCTCCTCGTGCCGCGCAAGGCATAACGTGCCCCCGGATTCCGGGAAGAAAGGACGGTGATCGGCATGGACCGGCGCGTACGCGTGCGGTTTGCCCCGAGCCCGACGGGGCACCTGCACATCGGCGGGGCGCGTACGGCCCTGTTCAACTACCTGTTTGCCCGCCGCCACGGCGGCGATTTCCTCGTGCGCATCGAGGACACCGATCAGAAACGAAACGTTGAGGGTGGCGAGGCCAAGCTGCTCGACAGCCTGCGCTGGCTCGGCCTGGAGTGGGACGAAGGGGTGGACGTCGGCGGGCCCCACGGCCCGTACCGGTGCATGGACCGCCTCGACATCTACCGCGCGCACGCCGAACGGCTGCTGGCGGAAGGCAAAGCCTACTACTGCTACTGCACCGAAGAGGAGCTGGCCGCCGAGCGCGAGGCGCTGATGGCGCGCGGGGAGATGCCGCGCTACCTGGGCAAGTGCCGGAACCTGACGCCCGAAGAGCGGGCGGCGTTGGAACGGGAGGGGCGCAAGCCGTCGGTTCGCTTCCGCGTCCCCGAAGGGCGCGAATACGTGGTGGACGACTTGGTCCGCGGCACGGTGCGTTTCGAGACGAGCGGCGTGGGCGGCGACTTCGTCATCCTCCGCCCGGACGGCGTGCCGACGTATAATTTTGCGGTGGTCATTGACGATCACCTGATGGGCATCACCCACGTCATCCGCGGTGAGGAGCACCTGTCCAACACGCCGCGCCAGCTCATGATCTACGAGGCCTTCGGCTGGGAACCGCCGCGCTTTGCCCACCTGTCGCTCATCCTCAACCCCAACCGGCAGAAGATGAGCAAGCGCGACGAGTCGATCATCCAGTTTATCGAGCAGTACCGCGCCCTTGGCTACCTGCCCGAGGCCCTCGTCAACTTCCTCGTCCTCCTCGGGTGGGCGCCGGAAGGGGAACACGCCGAGCGGGAGTTCTTCACCCTCGACGAGCTGGTGCGCCTCTTCTCCCTCGAGCGCGTCTCCAAGGCCCCAGCGGTGTTCGACCCCGAGCGCCTGCGCTGGATGAACAACCACTACCTGCGCCAGCGCCCGGCCGAGGAGATCGCCAAGCTGGCTCACCCGCACCTGGTGGCGGCGGGCCGCCTGCCCCAGACGCTGTCCGACGACCGGTGGCAGTGGCTCGTCGACCTCGTCGCCCTGTTCCAGGAACAAATGGGCTGCGCGGCCGACATCGTGCCCCTCTCCGAGTTGTTCTTCCGGGAGAATGTCGACTATAATGAAGAAGCAAAGGCGGTGCTGGCCGAGCCGCACGTGCCGGCGGTGCTGGCCGCGTTCCGCCGTGAAGCGGAGGCGCTGGATGCCTGGAGCGCCGACGCGGTGAAAAGCGCCCTGAAAGCCGCGCAGAAGGCGACGGGGCACAAGGGCAAGCAGCTGTTCATGCCGATTCGCGTGGCCGTCACGGGGCAGACGCACGGCCCCGACCTGGCCCAAACCCTGTACCTGTTGGGCCGGGAGCGGGTCATCGCCCGCCTGGCGCGCGCGATGGAGGCGTTGGCAACCGGATAGCGGAAAAGGCGAGGAGCGGGAGGAGTACGGCGGGACCGGATGTCGCCAGAGAGGGCCATCGGGGAAGCGCCCCGGCTGGAAGTGGCCTGGCATCCGCCGCCGGAAGGGTGCGCCCGCGAGCCGCTTCCCCGAAGGCGGATCGGCTGCGTAGGGGAAGAACGGATCCCCCCGTTACGGGGCAGAGGGAAACCCGGCGTCGGGCGGCCGAGGCCCTGGCCGGCGCGTGACAGAGCTGGCGTGGCGCGGCGCGAACGCCGTCCGGTCCTTTTGGGTCTTTCGGCCGTCGTGCGCGGCAGAATCGCCAAGGATCGCGCAGCCGGGTTTAAGCAGAGTGGAACCGCGGGGAACCGTCTCTGTAGCAGCGCTACGGGGACGGTTTTTTTGCTCCCGCCTCACGCGCACAGCACAGGAGGGATGGGCGATGAAGCGATTGCGGAGCATCTGGGAACGGCTAAAGGAAGACGTGCAGGTGGTCTTTGAGCGGGATCCGGCGGCGCGCAGCGTCCTGGAAGTGGTGCTCTGCTACTCCGGGTTGCACGCCATCTGGGGGTACCGCATTGCCCATTGGTTCTGGGAGCACGACTTCCGCCTGATCGCCCGGCTCATCTCCCAGTTCGTCCGCTTCCTGACCGGGGTGGAGATCCATCCGGGGGCCAAGATCGGCCGCCGGCTGTTCATCGACCACGGCATGGGCGTGGTGATCGGCGAGACCTGCGAGATCGGCGACGACGTGACCCTGTACCAGGGGGTGACGCTGGGCGGCACGGGCAAGGAGAAGGGCAAGCGCCACCCGACGATCGGCAACAACGTCCTCATCGCGTCGGGGGCCAAGGTGCTCGGCTCGTTCAAGATCGGCGACAATTCCAAGATCGGCGCCGGATCCGTCGTGCTGCGGGAAGTCCCGCCCAACTCGACGGTGGTGGGCATTCCGGGCCGCGTCGTCGTGCAAAACGGGCGGCGCGTGCCGAACGACCTCGACCACGTCAACCTGCCCGACCCGGTGGCCGACCTCCTGCGGTCGATGCAGGAGCAGATTGACGAACTGAAGCGCGAAGTGGAACGGCTCAAAGGAGTGAGACCGGTCGATGACCCCTCTCAAGGCGCTTCCACAACCGAATCTCCGCGTGTATAACACGCTGACGCGGCAGAAGGAACCCTTTGTGCCCCTCGTCCCGGGCGAGGTGCGCATGTACACCTGCGGGCCGACGGTGTACAACTACATCCACATCGGCAACGCCCGGGCGGCCGTCGTGTTCGACGTGGTGCGCCGCTACCTGGCTTACCGCGGCTTTCGCGTCACCTACGTGCAAAACTTTACCGACGTCGACGACAAGCTGATCAACGCCGCGCGGGAGATGGGCCTCAGCGTGCCCGAGGTGGCCGAGCGGTTTATCGCCGCCTACCGCGAAGACGTGCGGGCCCTCGGCGTGCGCGACCCGGACGTTGCGCCGCGCGTCACCGAGCACATTCCCGAGATCATCGCCTTCATTCAGGAGCTGATCGACAAGGGTCTGGCCTATGAGGCCGACGGCGACGTCTATTTCCGCACGGCGCGCTTTCCGGAATACGGGAAGCTGTCCCATCAGCCCCTCGACGAGCTGATGGCCGGGGCGCGGGTGGAGGTGAACGAGAAAAAGGAGAACCCCCTCGACTTTGCCCTGTGGAAGAAGGCCAAGGCGCCCGACGAGATCGCCTGGGACAGCCCGTGGGGGCGCGGCCGGCCGGGGTGGCATATCGAATGCTCGGCCATGTCGCGCAAGTACCTCGGCGACAGCTTCGACATCCACGCCGGCGGGCAGGACCTCATCTTCCCCCATCACGAGAACGAGATCGCCCAGAGCGAGGGGCTGACGGGGAAACCGATGGCCCGCTACTGGCTGCACAACGGGTTTGTCAACATCAAAGGGGAGAAGATGTCCAAGTCGCTGGGCAACGTCCTCCTCGTGCGCGAATTGCGGCGGCAGCACGACCCGATGGCCTTGCGCTTCTTCCTCCTGTCGGTCCATTACCGCAACCCGATCAATTTCAGCGAGGAGCTCCTCGCCCAGGCGGAAGCGGGCCTGGCGCGCCTCCGCACGGCCGTGGAGAACCTGCGCTTTGCGCTGGGCGGAGCGAAAGAGGGCGCGGCGGAGCCCGACGTGATGGCGGTCGTGGACGGGCTGCGCGCGCGCTTTGTGGCCGAGATGGACGACGACTTCAACACGGCCAACGCCATCACCGTGCTCTTCGACGCGGCGCGGGAGGCCAACCAGTACGTGCGGCGCGAAGCGGCCGTCCGCGGATCGGTTCAGGCCTTCCTCGACCTCTTTGCCGAGCTGGCCGAGGAGGTGCTCGGGCTGGCCTTCACGCCGCAGCCCGACGCATCCGGCGAGGACGCCGCCTTTGTGGCCGAGGTGGAGCGGCTGATCGCCGAACGCCAGGAAGCCCGCAAGCGCAAGGACTGGGCCACGGCCGACGCCATCCGCGACCGGCTGAATCGGATGGGCGTCATCGTCGAGGACACGCCCCAAGGCGTGCGGTGGCGGCGAAAGTGAGGGCGCAGCGGGATGAAGCTGACCGTTGACGTGACCTTGCCCCGCGCGCCGGACATGCTGCATCCCCTCGTCCTCGCCTATGTCGGCGACGCCGTCTACGAGCTGTACGTGCGCACGCACCTGTTGGCGCGGGGCATCTTGAAGCCGGGGGACTTGCAGCGGGCGGCGGTGGCCTACGTGTCGGCGCGCGGCCAGGCCCAGGTGGTTCACCGCCTGCTGCCGCTCCTTCGCGAGGAAGAGGCGGCCGTCCTGCGCCGCGGGCGCAACGCCAAGTCCGGCGTGCCGAAAAACGCCCGCGTGGCCGACTACCGGCTCAGCACGGGGCTCGAGAGCCTGTTCGGCTACCTGTACCTGACCGGGCAAGAGGGGCGGCTGCGCGAGCTCATCGCCCACGCGCTCGCGGTGCTGGACGGGGAAGGCGGGCCGCAGGAACCCGAAGGGAGCGAAACGCGGTGACGGAATGGCTTTACGGCCGCCATCCGGTGCTGGAGGCCTTGCGCGCCGGGCGGCCGATCAACAAGATTTTGCTGGCCGAAGGGGCATCGCCCCGCCTGATGGCGCCGCTTTTGGCCGCGGCGCGCGAGCAGGGCGTGCCGGTTCAGCAGGTGCCGCGGCGCAAGCTGGACGAGCTGGTTCCGGCCGCCGTGCACCAGGGCGTGGCCGCCGCCGTGGCCGCCCGCGCCTACGCCGAGGTGGCGGACCTTCTGGTGCGGGCCCGTGAGCGGGGCGAGATGCCCTTTCTCATTGTGCTGGACGGCATCGAGGACCCGCACAACCTGGGGGCCATTTTGCGCACGGCCGACGCCGTCGGCGCCCATGGCGTGATCATCCCCAAGCGGCGTTCGGCCCAGCTTACCCCCGCGGCGGTGAAGGCCTCCGCCGGGGCGGCGGAACACGTTCCCGTCGCCCGCGTGGCCAACATCGCCCGCACGCTGGAGGAGCTGAAAGCGGGGGGGCTCTGGGTTGTCGGCACCGACGCCCAGGCCGACCAGGACTACCGCACGGCCGACTACGCTGTTCCCCTTGCCCTCGTCGTCGGCAGCGAGGGACGGGGGATGAGCCGGCTGGTGCGCGAGACCTGCGACGTGCTTGTTCGCCTGCCGATGGTCGGCCGCATCACGTCGCTGAACGCGGCGGTCGCCGCCGCCCTGCTCATGTACGAGGTCTTTCGCGCCCGCCATCCCATCGAATGAGGACGGCGCCGGTGGGATTGGTCATGGAAGAGGTGCTGATCGTCGACGGGTACAACGTGATCGGGGCGGCGGCCCGCCGGGCATCGGAACCGCTGGGGGCGGCGGCCCTCGAGGAGGCGCGCCAGGCGCTCGTCGATGCGCTGGCCGACTATCAGGCCGTCACCGGGCGCCGGGTGATCGTCGTGTTTGACGCGCACCGCACCGCGGGCCCCGCCGTCACCACCCGCGAACACGGCGTCATCGTCACCTACACCGCGCACGGGGAGACGGCCGATGAGCGGATTGAGCGGCTGGTTGGCGAGTGGCTTTCCCCCCAGCGTCGGGTGTACGTCGCCACATCGGACGCCGTCGAGCAGTGGGTGGTCTTTGCCCGCGGGGCGCTGCGGCTGCCGGCGCGCGAGCTCCTGCACGAGCTGGCCGGTGTGCGCCGCGATGTTGCGGCGCGCATGGAAACGCTTTCGCCTCCGAGAACGTCGCTGGGCGACCGCATGCCGGAGGAGATCGCCGAACGATTCGAAAAATGGCGCCGGAACGGAGATTCCGCGAGTTGACGGGTTTGGCCGTCGGACGGTATACTGGACCTATCACCCAGGGAATGTCCGCTGCCGGAGGGATGAGGGTGAGCGTGGAGCTCAAGGACAGCCACGAAACGAGCCGCTACGACCAGATGACGGACGAAGCATTGGTGGAACGGGTCCGCAACGGCGACAACGACGCCCTTGAGTACCTGATCAACAAGTACAAGCCCTTTGTGCGGAACAAGGCCCGGTCGTACTTCCTGATCGGCGCCGATCGGGAGGACATCATCCAGGAGGGCATGATCGGGCTGTATAAGGCGATACGCGATTTTCGTGGCGACAAGCTCACCTCCTTCAAGGCCTTTGCCGAGCTGTGCATCACGCGGCAAATCATCACGGCGATCAAGACGGCCACGCGGCAGAAGCACATCCCCCTCAATTCGTACATCTCGTTGGACAAGCCCATCTACGACGAGGATTCCGACCGCACGCTGCTCGACGTGCTGTGCGGCTCGCGGGTGGCCGACCCTGAGGAGCTGATCATCAACCAAGAGGAGTTTGACGACATCGAGCTCAAGATCAGCGAAATCTTGAGCGATTTGGAACGCAAGGTGCTCATGCTGTACCTTGACGGCCGGTCGTACCAGGAGATTGCCGTCAACCTCGACCGGCATGTCAAGTCGATCGACAACGCGCTCCAGCGCGTCAAGCGCAAGCTGGAGCGGTACCTGGAAGTGCGGGAAGTGACGACGTGAGGCGGCTCTGGCCGGCAAGCCGGGCCGCTTTGTTGTTGCCTGCAAAAGGATTGCTTCACGTGTCAACTCACATAAAAACCTAACCGAAGTGAAGCCGGTCACTCACGAGAAAATC